>NZ_JBEXTZ010000025.1:0-91003 GCF_040614195.1 Amycolatopsis sp. NPDC006125 | reverse complement strand
TCGGTTGCCGAGCCACCGGGTCAAGGCACGCTTTCCCGCCTTGACGCGGTGTCTCGGCAACCGAACACTGAAAGATCGGGTTCGGGAGGGCTCAACCGGGGCGTAGCGAAGCGAAGCCGGCGATTGAGAAACCCGCGTAGCGCCTACTCAAGCATTGACCCCACCATCGACGGTGATCACCGACCCGGTGATGAACGCCCCAGCCGCCCCAGCGACATGCGCAACAGTCGCGGCCAGATCCTCCGGTGACGCGTGCCGCCCAACAGTGGACAGCGCGAGAGAGCTCGCCGCGCGCGGCCCGTCCGCCGGGTTCATGTCCGTGTCGGTCGGCCCCGGCTGAACCACCACCGACGTGATCCCGCGAGGCCCCAGGTCCCGCGCGAACGCCCGGCTCAGCCCCACCACCGCGGCCTTCGACGCCGCGTAGGCGCTCATCCCCGGCCCAGGCACCCGCTCGCCGAGCGTGCTGCCGATCGTGATGACCCGGCCACCGGCCGGCAGGTGCCGCACCGCGGCCTGGGTCGCGACGAACACGGCCCGCACGTTGACGGCCAGCGTCCGGTCGAAGTCGGCGAGGCTCATCTCGTCGACCGTCCCGCGCGGGAAGATCCCGGCGTTGTTGACCAGCACGTCCAGCCCGCCCAGCGCTTCGGCCGCCTGGTCCACCGCCGCGGTCAGTGCCTCGGCGTCAGCGCTGTCGGCCTGCAGCGCCAGCCCCTTCCGGCCGAGGCCCTCGATCGAGGCCACCACCTCGGCCGCCCGCGAGGCGGACTTCTCGTAGGTGACCGCGACGTGCGCCCCGTCCGCCGCCAGCTTCCGGGCGATCGCCGCCCCGATGCCCCTGCTGCCCCCGGTGACGAGTGCGACCTTGCCGTCCAGCGAACCCATGGGTCCTCCATTTCTGTAGTGATCGGCACAGAAGTTAGAGCGACTTCTGTGCCGACCGCTATAGAATGCGAACCATGTCACCACGCGGGCGTCCGAGGACCTTCGACCGGGACGCGGCCCTGGACGAGGCGATGTACGTCTTCTGGGAGCGCGGCTACGAGGGCACGTCGCTGTCCGACCTGACCGCCGCCATGAAGATCGGCTCACCCAGCCTGTACGCGGCCTTCGGCGGGAAGGAGGCGTTGTTCCGGGAGGCGATCGAGCGCTACGGGGAGCGGTTCGGGCAACGGCCGCCGGAGGGGGAGACCGCGCGTGACGCCGTCGAGGCCTGGTTGCGGGAGAGCGCCCGCGGGTACGTCGAGGCGGGTCACCCGCGTGGGTGCATGGTCGTGCTGGCCGCGCTCAACTGCACGGAGCAGAACCGGCCGGTCCGCGAATTCCTCGCGGCCAAACGGCGGAACAACCTGATCGGCGTGGCCGCGCGGTTGCGACGCGCGGTAGCGGAAGGGGACCTGCCCGAAGACGCCGACGTCGAGGGAATCGTCCGGTTCTACGGCACGATTCTGCACGGGATGTCGATTCAGGCGCGAGATGGCGCCGAACTCGCGGACCTGGAAGCGGTCATCGACACGGCGATGACCGTGTGGCCGCGATTTCTGGGAAAAAAGACGGCACCCGGCTGACGGGCGTTCACCCGGGTGCCGTCCGCTTTTTCCGTTCCGGCTACTGGCCGGAAAGGGTCAGCTGCGGTTTCCCGGTGCGGATGATCGTCTCCCGCTCGGCTTCCGACAGCCCGCCCCAGATCCCGTACGGCTCGTGCACCGCGAGCGCGTGCTCCCGGCACAGTTGCAGGACCGGGCAGGACTGGCAGATCGCCTTCGCGCGGGCCTCGCGGCGCGCTCGCGCCGGCCCGCGCTCGCCGTCCGGGTGGAAGAACGCGCCGCTGTCCATCCCCCTGCACGACCCCCGCAGCTGCCAATCCCAGATATCGGCGTTCGGGCCCGGGAGCCTGCGCGTGTCTGCCATCGTGACCGCCCTCCGATTCGGTCGTGCCACCCCTGCTTAGCCGCCCGGCGATTACTCCGAATGGCGCAACGGCGGTAACGTTAGAAGCGCGCCAATAGTTGTTCAAGGGAATCCCGCTGATTCAGCCGTTAGGTTTCCCCCGGATGCGTGAGATCAGGGCCGTAAACAGGGGAAATAACGAAACCGATTCAGGTTGCCCCGTTCGAGTGGTACCGGGATATTGGGTCGGGTGAGCCGTCCCAGGGGTGCCGGTCAGGCCGAGCCGACGATGCCCGTGGCCGCCGTCGCCCGGCGGCTCGGGGTCGCGCCCTCGACACTGCGCACCTGGGACCGCCGTTACGGCCTCGGCCCGAGCAGGCACACCGGCGGCAAGCACCGCCGCTACTGCGCCGCCGACATCGGCCGCCTCGAACTGATGCAGCGCGCGCTGCTGCGCGGTGCCTCGACCGCGGAGGCCGCCCGCTACGCGCTCCAGCAGATGCCGAAGTCGTTCGGCGCCGCCCCGGAGATCGCCGCCCAGCCGCTGCCGCCGCCGGCCGAGCAGGTCAGCGCCGCGCAGAACGGCGCCGCCGCCCGCCGGTTGCGCGCCGCCGCGGTCGCGCTCGACGGCCGCGCGGTGCAGCAGACCCTCGACGACGCGATCGGCAGCGCCGGCGTCCTCGACGCGTGGGAGGGCGTGATCGCCCCGGTCCTCGACGCCTGCGGGGCCGGCTGGCCCGGGACCCCGGCCGGGGTCGAGGTGCAGGCCATGCTGAGCGAGTGCGTGCTGGCCGCCGTCGTGCGCGCGACCCCGGTGCTCGACCACCCGCGCAACCAGCGCCCGGTGCTGCTCAGCCGGGTCCCGGACGAGCAGGACGGCCTGCCGCTGCACGTGCTGGCCGCGGGCCTGGCCGCGCGGCGCATCGGCTCGCAGCTGTTCGGGCTGCCGCTGCCCGGCCCCGCGTTGTCCGCGGCCGTCCGGCGCAGCTCGCCCGCGGCCGTGGTGCTGTGGGCCGACCGCGCGGGCAACGCCGACCCGGAGCTGTTCCCAGAGGTGTCCCGCGGCGGGCTGCGCAGCCGCCTGTTCGCCGCCGGCCCGGGCTGGCGCGCCCCGGAGCTGCCGGATCGCGTCGAACGGCTGTCCGGACTGCGGACGGCGGCTGACCGCATCGAGTACGTCCTGGTAGGGAAGTAACGTGCACGAGATCGAACTCCGACGAGCGGCCTTCGGCGACCGGCCGGCGCCGCCGCCGGACGTGCTCGCCGCCGCGGGCCCGCCCAAGCGGCGCCTGCTCGGCGCGATCGTGCTCGGCGCCCAGGGCCGGTACGCGGCCGCCACCACCCTGCTCGACGGCCTCGCCCGCGACCGGGACCCGGTGGTCGCCGCGCTGGCGCTGGCTACCCTCGCCTCGCACCGCAGGCAGCTCGGCGGCCACGCCGTCGCCCGCGGGCTCGACGGCGCCGCGCTCCGCTGGGCCGCCACGGCCGCAGCGTCTCCCTCGGATCCGGACCCGGACGGCCTGGACGCCCGCGGCGCGCTCGCGGACGCGCTCCTCGGGCTGGCCGCCGACCACCTCGGCACCGGGCGGCTCACCGCCTCGCGGCGCCTCCTGGACCGGGCCGCGGGCGCGGTGGACAGCTGGCGCACCCGGACCCGGCTCGGCTGGGTCACCGCGGAACTCGCGCTCGCCTCGGGTGACGCGCCGGCCGCGGTCGCGCCCGCCGAGGCCGCCCTCGACGAGGCGATGGCTGCCGGGTCGATCCGGCACACCGTCAAGTCCCACCTGGTGCTCGCCGCGGCGCTGGGCACCATCGGGCAGAAGCGAAGAGCCGGGGAGCTCGTCTCGGGCGCGCTCGCGGACGCGGACAAGTACGAACTGTCCTCGCTCAGCTGGCCCGCCGGGCTGATCGCGGCCGATCTGTGGCCCGCCGACGCGGACCGCCACCGATCGCGAACGGCCGCGGTGTTATACGCAGTGTTACTGAGCTCCGACCCCGGAGGGAGGCGGCTGGCGCATGGTTCACCGTGGGTACCGGTCTGACCCCGGGTGTGGGGCTCCCGCCGGCCATACCGACATCCGGGCGAAGAAGTTCCAAAAAAAGCCACCGGATCGTGTCAAGGTACGGCCTCAAGCGTCCGATAGGGGATATGGAATGTCACCCGGCTGCAGGAAGGAACACCCGTGACGACGGTCTTGATCTGCGACGACCGACGCAGTGTCCGCGAAGGGCTCACCCGCGTGATGTCTGCTGTCCCCGGTGTCAGTCGCATCGACTGTGTAGCGCACGGTGACGAGTTGCTGGCCCGGTACTCGCGGCAGCCGGTCGACGTCGTGCTCGTCGGCACCCAGCGCGCGATGCCGGCCGGGGTGGAGGCGACTCGGCGGCTGGTGTCCGCCAACCCTCAGGCCAACGTGATCGTCTTCGGCGCGCCGGACGACGCCGGCAGCATCGCCGCCGCCATCGCCGGCGGGGCCCGCGGCTACCTGCGCTGGGACGCGTCCCGGCCGGAGCTGGTCGCCGCGCTCGCGCACACCCTCGCCAGCACCTCTGTGCCGGCGCCGCGCCAGCCCGCCGACCCCGGCGTGCAGCTCACCGAGCGCGAGCTGCAGGTCCTGCGCGGCATGAGCCAGGGCAAGAGCAACGGCCAGATCGGCCGTGAGCTGTACCTCTCCGAGGACACCGTGAAGACCCACGCCCGCCGGCTGTTCCGCAAGCTCGGCGTGCGGGACCGTGCGCAGGCCGTGGCGCACGGCTTCCGCCGGGGTCTGGTCTCCTGACGCGGACGCGCGGATTCAGCGAGAAATTTTCGTGTTTCCGCGCGCCGCTTCGCTCGATCGCCCCCCTGCGAACCACATCCGTGCGATACTGGGCGGCCTCGGTTCGGCGAGGCCGGCGCGGCTGTAGAGCCGACCACGCATACGCGACACCGGCGTCGCCAGGTACCGTAGGCCTCACCGGTGTGAGCGATGTGGGGATTGCCGCGCCGTTAATTTTGCACGCCTACACGTAACGCTGGGACTGTTGTCTGCGATGGCCAATGTGGGGGACGGGCTGGATGAGCCAGTCGCCGCCGCTGTCGAGGGGGATCCCCAGGCGGTGGAGCGGCTGCTGGCGGCTATCCGTCCCCTGGTGGTGCGGTATTGCCGTGCCCGGGTCGGACGACAGGAGCGGTCGTTCGCCTCGGCAGACGACGTTGCCCAGGAGGTGTGTCTAGCAGTGCTCACGGCGTTGCCTTCGTACCGTGACCAAGGGCGCCCGTTCCTGGCCTTTGTGTACGGCATCGCCCAGCACAAGGTGGCCGACGCGCATCGGGCCGCCGCGCGCAACCGGGCCGAGCCCGTCGCCGAGATCCCCGACGAGATCGAGGGCGACATCGGGCCGGAACAGCGCGCCTTGCAGGGGGAGTTGAACGAGCGCATGGCACAGCTGCTCCGGGTTCTGCCGGACAAGCAGCGGGAGATCGTCGTGCTGCGCGTGGTCGTGGGCCTGTCCGCCGAGGAGACCGCGGAAGCGGTCGGCTCGACGCCAGGCGCAGTCCGCGTCGCGCAGCACCGCGCGCTGGCCCGGCTCCGCAAGGCGCTGGCGTCCGAGGAGGTGGCCTGAGTGACCGATCGCGAAGACGTCAGACGTGAGCTCGACGAGCTCGAGTTCGAGTCGACCCTGAGTTCCTCGCGGGCGGAGTTCGAGGCGGACCTCACCGCGATCCGCGCGGACGACGGTCTGCTGGACTCGCTCGGCGGTTCCGACCCCGGCATCGCCGACGACCTGGGTGACCAGGAACTCAACGCTTTGCTGCTGTCCTGGCGACGGGACATCGACAGCGAGCCGCTCGCCGAGCTCATCGACACCGACACCGCCGTCACCACGATCAAGACGGCCGCGCTGGCCCGCCGCCACGGGCAGCGGGCGCGCCGACGCCGCCTGCTCGTGCCGGTCGCCACGGCCGCGGCCGTTCTCGCCATCGGGTTCACCGGCACCAGCATCGCCGCGCGGGACGCGCAGCCCGGCGACACGCTGTGGGGCCTGACCAAGGTGCTCTACGCCGACCACGCGCGGTCGGTCGAGGCCGCCTCCGCGGCCCGCATCGACCTGCAGCAGGCCAGCATCGCCCTCTCGCAGGGCCGCATCGCCGAGGCGCAGCAGGCGCTCGCCGAGGCCGCCGCGAAGCTGAGCCAGGTCACCGAGGAGGAGAACCTCAGCCAGCTGATGGCGGAGCACCAGCAGCTCGCCTCGATGCTGCCGGACTCGGGCACCACCACGCCGGACTCGCCGACCTCGCTGCCGACCTCGGCCGCGCTGCCGCCGCCGAGCTCGACGAAGTCGCCGTCCTCGTCGACCACGACGAGCCCGCAGCAGACCACGACGCCGACCCCGTCGACGAGCAGCACGACGTCCCCGCCCCCGACGACCGAGAGCAGCACGACGCCGCCCGGCGACGGCACCTCGGGCAACACGGTGCGCTACGACACGCCGGACTCGGGAGCAGGCCAGGCGCCTGCCGGTGTGGACACCGGCACCAGCTCGAACTGATCCGTCTTGTGAGAAGACCCGGCCGGGAGCGGCCGGGTCTTCTTTCGTTTCCGCATCCTGCCCAGGACATGACGAAGGCCCGGCCTCCCGCGGCCGGGCCTTCTCGTGGGAACAGTCAGTAGGCGCTTTCGGTGGTCGTGATCCCGTCCGCGAAACCGCGGCAGTAGTCCCAGCTCACGTAGTCAGCCGGGTTGGGGTCGAAGGCCGGCTCGTGCGGGCGCATCCGCCCGTCCGCGAGCAACTGCTCGAGGCTCGCGCGCAGCAGGTGCCAGTCGTGGAAGTGCGGTTGATCGCACTCACCGCAATCGACCACGATCCCGCGGACTCCGCGGGGCTCCAGCAGCGCCTGGTAGACCGCGAGGTCCGACAGGTCCGCCAGCAACTCGGCGCGCGCCTGCGCGTCCATCGGTTCGGCCAGCTCGTCGTCCCCGATGCCGGCGAGCTCCCGGGCGGGGTCGTCCGGGTCGTCGGCGAACGGGTCGGGGGGCAACACTTCGTGCGGCACGCGTCGCACCGTACCTGCCCGACCGGGTTGCTTGTCCAGGGCCTTTCAGTCCCTCCAAACAGGGGCGAGTTTCCCCGGTCACGTCTGGCCCCAGTCCGGCGGTCGCCGGGACGGGGGCCAGATACCATCGACGGAAGGTTCACCCGCCACTGCCAGGAAGGTCAGCCACCCCCATGACGAGCGAGTTCGCCCCGGAAGACAAGTTCGCGATGCTCGGGTTGACCTTCGACGACGTGCTGCTGCTGCCGGCCGAGTCGGACGTCGTGCCCAGCAACGTCGACACGTCGACCCGGCTGTCCCGCAACATCACCCTGCGCATCCCGCTGGTCTCCGCGGCGATGGACACCGTCACCGAGGCCCGCATGGCCATCAGCATGGCCCGCCAGGGCGGCATGGGCGTCCTGCACCGCAACCTGCCGATCGAGGAGCAGGCCGCGGCGGTCGAGGTCGTCAAGCGGTCCGAGGCGGGCATGGTCACCGACCCGGTCACCTGCTCGCCCGACGACACGCTCGCCGAGGTCGACGCCCTGTGCGCCCGCTTCCGCATCTCCGGCCTCCCGGTCACGGACGCCTCCGGCACGCTGGTGGGCATCATCACCAACCGCGACATGCGGTTCGAGCTGGACCACAGCCGCCCGGTCAGCGAGGTGATGACCAAGGAGAACCTGATCACCGCGCAGGTCGGCGTCACCGCGGACGCGGCGCTCGGCCTGCTCCGCCGCCACAAGATCGAGAAGCTGCCGATCGTCGACGGCGCCGGCAAGCTGCGCGGGCTGATCACGGTCAAGGACTTCGTCAAGACCGAGCAGTACCCGCACGCCACCAAGGACCCGGACGGCCGCTTGGTCGTCGGCGCGGCGGTCGGCGTCGGCGCGGCCGGTCACCAGCGCGCGATGGCGCTCGCCGACGCGGGTGTGGACGTGCTGATGGTCGACACCGCGCACGGCCACTCGCGCGCGGTCATCGACATGGTCGCCACGCTGAAGAAGGAACTGGGCGACACGGTCGACGTCGTCGGCGGGAACGTCGCCACCCGGGCCGGCGCGCAGGCCCTGGTCGACGCGGGCGCGGACGCGGTGAAGGTGGGCGTCGGCCCCGGGTCGATCTGCACCACCCGCATCGTCGCGGGCGTCGGCGTGCCGCAGATCTCCGCGATCTACGAGGCCGACAAGGCGTGCCGCCCGGCCGGTGTGCCGGTGATCGGCGACGGCGGCATCCAGTACTCGGGTGACATCGCCAAGGCCATCACGGCCGGCGCGTCCACCGTGATGCTGGGCAGCCTGCTGGCAGGCACCGCCGAGTCGCCGGGCGACCTGATCCTGGTCAACGGCAAGCAGTTCAAGACCTACCGCGGCATGGGGTCGCTGGGCGCGATGCAGTCGCGGGACGGGCGCAAGTCGTACTCGAAGGACCGCTACTCGCAGGACGACGTGCTGAGCGAGGACAAGCTGGTGCCGGAGGGCATCGAGGGCCGCATCGCGTTCCGCGGGCCGCTGGCCAACGTCGTGCACCAGCTCGTCGGCGGGCTGCGCTCGGGCATGGGCTACGCGGGCGCGGAGACGATCGAGCAGCTGCAGAAGGCGCAGCTGGTGCGGATCACCGCCGCGGGCCTCAAGGAGAGCCACCCGCACGACGTCACGATGACGGTCGAGGCGCCCAACTACACCTCTCGGTGACCCCCTGCGCGCGGGTCACACCGATGGCCTAGCGACAATGGGCCGTCAACTACTGGCGGCGAGAAGGGACCTGACGTGCGCGATCTGGTCGAGATCGGCATGGGACGCACCGCGCGGCGGGCGTACGACCTCGATGACGTGGAGATCGTCCCGTCCCGGCGGACCCGGTCGTCGGCGATCGTGTCCACCGCGTGGCAGATCGACGCCTACCGGTTCGACATCCCGCTGGTCACCCACCCGACGGACGCGGTGGTGTCGCCGGACACGGCCGTGGAGATCGGCAAGCTGGGCGGGCTGGGCGTGCTGAACGCCGAGGGCCTGTGGGCTCGGCACGCCAACGCCGAGCAGGCGCTGCTCCGCGTGGTGGACGCCGCGAAGGACGAGGACCGCACCGCGCTGGTCCGCACCCTGCAGGAGCTGCACTCCGCGCCGGTGCAGCCGGAGCTGCTGACCGAGGCGATCCGCCGGGTGCGCGAGTCGGGCGTGACCGTCGCGGCGCGGGTGAGCCCGCAGCGCGCGGCAGAGCTGACGCCGCACCTGATCGCGGCCGGGGTCGAGATCCTGGTCGTGCAGGGCACGATCATCTCCGCGGAGCACGTCGCGCACGACGACGCCGACCCGCTGGACCTCAAGGACTTCATCGGTGGCCTGGACGTGCCGGTGATCGCCGGTGGCGTGTCCGACTACCGCACCGCGATGCACCTGATGCGCACGGGCGCGGCGGGCGTGATCGTCGGCCACGGCTACACCCCGGGTGTGACGAGCACCGACCGCGTGCTGGGCATCGGCGTGCCGATGGCGACGGCGATCATCGACGCGGCGGCCGCCCGGCGCGACTACCTCGACGAGACCGGCGGCCGGTACGTGCACGTGCTGGCGGACGGCGGGATGACCAGCTCGGGCGACATCGCGAAGGCGATCGCGTGCGGCGCCGACGCCGTGGTGGTGGGCGCCCCGCTGGCCGCGGCGTCCGAGGCGCCCGGCCACGGCCTGTACTGGACCGCGGCGGCGGCGCACCCGAACCTGCCGCGCTCGCGGGTCGCCGCCGGGCCGGACATCGAGGTGGACTTGAAGACGCTGTTGTTCGGCCCGTCGTCCGACGCCGAGGGCTCGATCAACCTGTTCGGAGCCCTCCGCAGGGCGATGGCCAAGACGGGCTACTCGGACCTCAAGGAGTTCCAGCGGGTAGGCCTCTCGGTGCGCGGCTGACGCTCGCTGGTCCGGCGCCCGCCTGCCGCGGCCCCGCCACGCTGGGCCGCGGCACTACATGCGGGGTGGAGCCGGGTGGGTCTCTTGGTGCGCGGCCGACGCTGCTGGCTCGGCGCCCGCCTGCCGCGGTCCCGCCACGCTGGGCCGCGGCACTACATGCGGGGTGGAGCCGGGTGGGTCTCTCGGTGCGTGGCTGACGCTGCTGGCTCGGCGCCCGCCTGCCGCCGCCCCGCCACGCTGGGCTGCGGCACTACATGCGGGGTGGAGCCGGGTGGGTCTCTTGGTGCGCGGCTGACGCTGCTGGCTCGGCGCCCGCCTGCCGCGGCCCCGCTACCGCTGAAAAGGCGCGGCGGGCCGCGGGGCTGCATGCGGGATGGAACGGGTTCGCCTCGGCGCGGGCCTGGCACCACGCGTCGCGGGCGTTTCGCGCCGGAGCTCGGTGCGGCTGCTGGCGGCTCGGCTCCCGCATGCCGCGGCCCGGTGCGGCAGAGGAGACACCGCGGGCCTCGGCACTGCATGCGGGGTGGAGCGGGTTCTCCGCGGTGCGCCTGAGGCTGTGCGTCGCGGTGTTTGCCGGTCCGGCCGCTGGTTCGGCCCGCGCGTGCCGCTGCCCGCTGCCGCTGGGAAGGCTCGGCGAACCGGGCGCGGGTCAGGGTCGCGTCAGCGTGCCCTCCACGAGCGTCGTCTGGCCGGTCACGTACTCGCTCCACACGCCTGCCGCCACTTCGGACCCCGGCTTCGCGTAGCTCTGCACGAAGCTGTGTCCGTTGTGGACCGCGCCGAACGTCACGGCGAACGCCGACGTGCTCGGCCGGTCCTGCGGCGGCGTGTCGTTCGGCGGCACGATCTCGTTCAGCCCCCAGCCGTAGTCCTCGCGGTAGTCGCCCACCACGCGCTCCAGCGTGTTCTCCAGGATGGCCCCGCTGACCGGGATGTGGATCAGCACGCCACGCCTGCCGTGGTCGAACGTCGTGTTGAACACCAGCACCTCGCCCGCCCCGCCGCGGTAGAACTCCGCCCGCCCGGAGCCGACCTGGGAACCGTCCGGGCAGGCCGCCGCGCCCTGGGTCTCGATCACCGACCGGTCGCACGTCGGGAACAGGTGCGGGTTGAAGCGCACCGACCGGTCGAACAGGAACACGAACTCGCGCGGGGCGGCCGGCTCCACGCCGGTCGTCGTCGAGCGCTGGGCGTCGAACGTGATCGTCACGCCGAACCGCGAACCGCCGTCCGGGGCGTACACCACCGTGCCGGTGTCGACGTTCACCGGCCCGGCCACGTCGGGCTCGTACGGCCGCTGCGGGCCGTAGGGCGTGGGGTGCGGGTGGGTTTCGGCCGCCGCGGCCGGGGCGATGGTGAACGCGAGGGCGGCGGCGGCCAGTCCGGTGAGCAGGCGTGCACGCATGATCGGTTCCTCCCAGTCTGTCTGTTTTCGACGTGTCTCGAATAGTCCTCCGGAGCAGTAGAGTCTTCGTTAAATGTCGAAGAGAGCTGAGAGCACCTTCAGGAGGACGAGACCGTGCCACTCGGCCGCTGGTCCGGCATCGCGCACCCGGAGCTCGACGAGATCACCGTCGACGACGTGCTGCACGCGCTCGCCGACCCCACCCGGCGGGCGATCATCCGCCTGCTCCAAGCCGAGGGCGACCGCCCCTGCGGCACCTTCGGCCTGCCGGTCGCCGCTTCGACGCTCAGCCACCACTTCCGGGCACTGCGCAAGGGCGGCCTGATCCGCCAGTACGACGAGGGCAGGCAGCGCATGAACACGCTGCGCACCGCCGAGCTGGAGAAGAAGTTCCCCGGGCTCGTGGACGCGGTGCTCGCCAACGCCGAGTGAGTCAGCCCCGCAACTCCGCGCACGGCGCCACCACCGCGAACAGCAGCGGCTCGCCGGGCGGCGGCACCGGCGCGACGACGATCGTGACCTCGTCGGGGCCGGGGACGATCGGCACGGCGTAGCGGCCGTCCTCCTCGGCCACCAGCGGAACCGGCTGCGGGGGACGGACGGGCGCCGCACAGGCAGCCCGCGCCTCCGCCACCGAAGCACGCCACGACGGACCGCCCGTGCGCACGCTCGGAGCCGCCCAGTCGCTCAGCACCTGCACGCCGAGGAACACCGCGACCGCCCCGCCGACGACCGTCCGCGGCCGCAGCCGGTCCAGCAGCGCCGCCACCGCGACCCACAACAACAGCAGCGGCACGATCGTGTAGCGCGACCCGTTCAGCGAGAACTCCGCGCGCTCCAGGAACCCGCCCGTGCCGCGCAACCCGACCGGCACCACCAGGTACGCCACCGAGCACACCAGACCGACCGCCGCGACCTGCCGCGCCACCCGATCGGCGCGCCACAGCAGCACACCCGCCACCACCGCCGCCACCGCACCGACGACAGCGACCAGCACCAGCCCGGCCCACTGGTACACCGGGCCCAGCAACCGGTCCCCGGTCAGCGCGCTCACCAGCACCCGCAGCCCGTAGATCGACGGCAGCTCGCCCAGCACCGTCTCGCTCGCCCGGTACCCGGCCGCGCGGGTCAGGTGCACCCAGCCCTGCACGGCCAGCGCCACCAGCATCACCGCGGGCGCGACGCACGCGAGCAGCCGCCGCGGCGACCGCACGATCCCGACGATCGCGGCCGGCAGCACGAGCGCGGTCAGCGGATCGGACAGCGCCGCGAGCGCCACCACCGCCGCCGAACCCACCTGCCCGGCCACCGACCGCGGTGGCGCGAGCAGCACCCAGAACGCCGCGTAGGCCAGGTACCAGTGCAGGTCGTTGACCGCCGCGTTCACCTCGAACCCGGCCTGCGGCAGCAGCGGCACGATCGCCGTCACCAGCACCCGTGCCCACGCCGACCGCAGAATCCGTCCACTGTGGAACCACACCAGCAGCGAGATCGACGCGACCACCAGCGCCGCTCCCGTGGCCAGCGCGACCGCCGCCCACGCCAGCGGCAGCGCCGCGACCGGCTCCACCACCAGCTTCGCGACCACCTGCAGGTACCCGGCGTGCGGCGTGACCAGGTTGTGCCACAAGGAATGCCGCATCGCCTGGTTCAGGAAGACACCGCCGTCCTCCGCCCACACCACGTCGTAGGCACGCAGCCCGGGCCCCCGCATGAGCTGCAGCCAGGTCGCCGCCAGCACCCAGGCCACGCTCGCCGCGACCGTCGCGGTGCGGGTCCGGTTCACTGGCGTCGCAGGACGCGGTCGGCCAGCGTCGCGGGACGCTCGTCGAGCTGCGCCCGCAGCCGTTCGTTCTGCCTGCGCAGCTCGTCGGCCTCGGCACGCAGGTCCGCGGCCTCCGTCGCGAGCCGGTCGAGCTCACGCCGCTGGCCGGCGATCGTCTCCGCCATCGCGTCCGCGTTCTCCGCGTGCGCCACCGCGTCGAACTGCAGCTGCAGCAACCGGGTGTAGAGGGCGATGCGGTTGTTCTCCAAGGTGTAGAGGAGCCGCGAGTCGCGGTACGGCCGCAGCGCGTCGAGCAGCGCCTCGTCCCGGGTCACCACGCCGACGCCGAAGATCGCCGGGATGATCGCGAGCTGCCAGCTCTCGGTCAGCGCGTCCTCGACCGCGGTGAGCACGCCGTTGCGTTCGCCGCCCGCCTCCTGCGCGCACGTGAACGCCCCGAGGCCGACGAAACCGGCTCGGGTCAGCTCGTCGTGCCACACGGTCGGACCCTCCGAACTGGACGGATGCCGGTCCTCGGGGCGCAGCCGGGACGGCAGGTAGTACTGGTCCCGCCGCGAGCACGGCCACAGCACGTCGTGCAGCACCGTGACCGCGTCCGGCGCGTTCGCCAGCACCCAGGCCAGCTCGGCGCGCACGGTCGCGTAGTTGTGGTCGCCGTCCAGGACGTAGAGGTCCGCCACGGGGAGGTCGGGTAGCACGTCCGGCGAGCGTTCCTCGACCAGGTGCAGCGCCGGGTTCCCGGCGATCGCCGCGCGCAGCGATTCGGTCGGGGCCGGGTCGACGCAGTACACCGCGCGTGCGCCGAGTTCGGTGTAGATGCCGCTGACCTGCCCGGACTCGACGCCGACCTCGACCACCGTGGAGATCGGGCGGTGCGCGTAGACGACCTCGAAGACCTCCCGGAAGCAGGACAGCGAGTGCAGCAGCAGGGGCGTCTGGCGGGCCGCGCGTGCTTGGGCGTGCGGGTCGGTGCGGGTGCCGTAGTCGTTCACTTGCCGCTCCGCAGCTGCCGCACGGCGATGCGCGCCGCCGACGTGGCCAGGCCGACCGGTCCGTGCGTGCGGATCTCCTCACGCACCCGGCTGCGCATCCGGGTCAGCCGGGGCGCTGACGGCGGGTGGGCGCCGAGCCCGGTCCGGGACTTCGGCAGCACCGCGAAGGCGATCGTCACCTGCCCGGACGTCACCGGCGCGCCGAAGCGGGCGGCGACCGGGAACCACACCGCGCCCTCGTCTGCCTCGAACTCGAACAGGGTGCCGCCCAGCCACCGGCACGCGGCGTGGATCAGCCCGGCGAAGTCGGCGGGGTGTTCCCAGCGCTCGACCCGCGGCACGCTCTGACCGGGCACGATCGCCTTGACCTCGACCCAGTCGATCCGCACCAGCGCGGGCCGCCCCGGCACCGCGAGAGCCACGTCGGTGACGTCGGCGGAGCGGAAGTCCAGGCGTGCGAACGAAAGCCCGTTGTGGTTGATCCGCACCCGGCGGCGCGGGCCGTCGTGCCATTCGCCGTCGCCGGTGCGGAAGCTCAGCCGGGTCTCGGCCGGATCGTCGGACGGCTCGAACAGGTCCGCGTCCACCTGTCTTTCCGCCAGCGCGCGGGCGCCCGCGGCCAGCCGGGTGTCCGAGGCCGCGAGCAGCGCGGGCCAGAACGCGTCGCGCATCTCCAGATCGGCCAGGTCGGCGGGGGAGAGGTAGGGGATCGCGGGCAGCAGGTCCTCCGGCACGACCCGGGTGATCAGCGCGGACCCGAAGTTGTCCTCGTGCGCCCAGTTGCCGAACACCGCGGCTTCGGCGGCCGTCGGCGCCTTCAGCGCGGACACCAGGATGTTCGCCAGCCGGTGCCGCGCGGTGCCGGTCAGGTCCGGCCAGCCGCCGTCGGCGTAGCGGTACCACTGGGCCTGGAACTCGCGGATGCCGTCCTGGACCGCGCGCCGCTGCGCCAGCTGGGCCTCGCCGTCGGAGGCCGGGCCGAGCACGGGGGAGCCGTCGTCGGCGAAGTCCAGCAGCGAGCCGCAGAAGTCGTTGACCGACTGCTCCAGCACCTCGGGGCTGCGGCTGATGGTCCGGGCGATCTCGGGCGGCTGCCCGCCCTGGCTGAGGTAGCTCTCGATGCGCAGCCCGGCCCGGTACACGCGCACCGACCGGTCGTCGGTGGCGAGGTAGAAGCCGGCCGGGCGGACGCCGGCGCCGGCCACGTCGAGCAGCCTGCCCAGGTAGTACTGGATGGTCCCGCCCCAGCCCAGGTCGACCAGCGCGGGCTCGGGCACGTCGAGCATCCCGGCCCGGCGCAGCTCGCCCAGCACGCGCTCGCGGATGCGGGTGACCGTGACGGCCAGCCGGTTGCGCAGGTGGGCGGTTTCGGTGAGCACGTCGGTGACCAGGTCGATCTCCCGGTCGTTGTCCAGGACCGTGTCCAGCGCCTCGGCCAGCGGCGGCACGTCACCGGGGCGCAGGTGCAGGGCCTGCATCAGCTGGCGGACGGTGAGGCCGTGGCGCTGCTGGATGAACTGCCGCAGCGAGTCCGGGTCGGCCGGGTCGAGCGCGGCCAGCGAGGTGACGTGCCGGGACAGCCAGACCGGCCGCGCCTCGACGTTCCAGCCGCGGGCCTGCGCGGCGTTGTTGATCAGCGCGGAGAGCAGGGTGCCCTCGCGCATCGGGCACCACAGCACCGGGATCCCGGACTGGTGGGCGCGCAACGCGACCCACTCGGCGAACCCGGTCAGCACGGGGCCGAGCACCGACGCGCCGTACCGCCAGGCCGTGCGGACCGGGGTCTGGGCCGCCTGGTCCACCCGCTGGAGCGTCTTCGCGCGCAGGCTGGTGATGCCGTAGTCGCCCTGGTCGGTGTCGAGGTGCTCGCCGAGCGGGTCCTCCAGACCGAGCGGCTCGCGCTCCCGCTCCAGCACCGCGAGGAACTCCTCGTCGAGCCGCTCGTAGTAGACGGTCCGGACGCCCAGCTCCCGCGGCACCTCGATGTCGGCGACCGCGTTGTCCCCGATGTGCACGACCTGCTCGGGGTGCACGCCGAGGTTGTCCAGGACGATCTCCCACAACCCGGACGCCTTGTCGAGCCCGTGCTGGTGCGAGCGGAAGATCCGGGCCTCGCGCAGCGCGCCCAGCCCCGGCCGGTCGAGCAGCTCGGCCAGGTGTTCCTCGGTGAAGTAGGTGTCCGACACCAGCACGGTCGGCACGTGGTGCTTCGCGGCCAGTTCGACCAGCTCGGCGATGTCCAGGTCGGGCACCGTGAAGTCGCGCTCGCAGGTCACCTCGGCGCGGACCAGCTCGGGCAGCTCGGCGCCGAAGATCCGCAGCGGCATGTGCTGCCAGATGTCGAACAGCGACACCTCGGTGCCCAGCGCCTCCTCGCTCCGGCGCGCCCGCTGTTCGGCGACGATCCGCATGCGCCGGAACGCGGCGGGCGTGACCCAGTCCGGGCACCGGCCGTCCCGCACGAGCCGCGCCCCCAGCACGGCGAACACGTCGGTGGGCCTGGGCGTGCGCCGCCACAGGATGGTGTCGAAGACATCCAGCGACAGCACCGCGCAGGAGCCGTCGGTGATCAGCCGGCGGACCCGGGCGAGCGAAGGCGGCAACGACAAGTCATCTCCCCAGATGTGTGATGTGATTTACAACGATAATCACTCCGATGGGGGAAATACGTTACGCGCGGCGAAGAGGTTGCCCGAACTGATCGGTAACTTACTACTGGTCAGAACCCTGTGGTGGTGGTTACGCTTTACCTGTGACCACGCGTAACAGCAATGCGGCTGACTATGACGTCATCGTGGTCGGATCGGGGTTCGGCGGCAGCGTCGCCGCGCTCCGGCTGACCGAAAAGGGCTACCGGGTGGCCGTCGTCGAGGCGGGCCGCCGGTTCGCCGACGACGAGTTCGCCAAGACGTCCTGGGACCTCAAGCGCTACCTGTGGGCGCCCGCGCTCGGCTGCTTCGGCATCCAGCGGATCCACCTGCTCCGCGACGTGATGATCCTGGCCGGCGCGGGTGTCGGCGGCGGGTCGCTGGTGTACGCCAACACGCTGTACCGGCCGCTCAAGCCGTTCTACCAGGACAAGCAGTGGGCGCACATCACCGACTGGGAGTCCGAGCTCGCGCCGTACTACGACCAGGCGAGCCGGATGCTCGGGGTGGTCACGAACCCGAGCGTCACGCCGTCGGACGAGGTCATCCAGAAGGTCGCCGCCGACATGGGCGTCGCCGACAGCTACCACCCGACGCCGGTCGGAGTGTTCTTCGACAAGCCGGGCGAGCGCGTGCCGGACCCGTACTTCGGCGGGGCCGGGCCGGAGCGGACGGGCTGCACCGAATGCGGCTCGTGCATGACCGGCTGCCGCGTCGGCGCGAAGAACACGCTGGTCAAGAACTACCTCTACCTCGCCGAACAGGGCGGCGCGCAGGTCATCCCGCTCACCACGGTCACCGCGGTCCGCCCGCGCGGGGACGGCTCGTTCGAGGTCGACGTCCGCAAGACCGGCACCAGGTCGAAGCGGTTCCGCACCACGCTCACCGCGGGCCAGGTCGTGCTCGCCGCGGGCACCTGGGGCACGCAGCGGCTGCTGCACGAGATGCGCGACCAGGGCACGCTGCCCCGCCTGTCGCCGCGGCTGGGCGAGCTGACCCGCACCAACTCCGAGGCCATCATCGGCGCGGGCCGCCCCACCGTGGACCCGGAGCGGGACTTCAGCCGCGGCGTGGCGATCACGTCGTCGTTCCACCCCGACGAGTCGACGCACATCGAGCCGGTGCGCTACGGCAAGGGCAGCAACGCGATGAGCCTGCTGCAGACGATCGCGACCGACGGGTCGGTGCCGACGCCGCGCTGGCTGCAGGCGGTGCGGTTCCTGGTCAAGCACCCGGTGCAGAGCGCGAAGCTGCTCAACGGCTACCGGTGGAGCGAGCGGACCGTGATCCTGCTGGTGATGCAGAGCCTGGACAACTCGATCACCACCTACACCAGGCGGGGCCTGTTCGGGCGGCGCAAGTACACGTCCAAGCAGGGGCACGGCGAGCCGAACCCGACCTTCATCCCGGCCGGGCACCAGGCCAACGAGCTGACAGCGAAGCACATCGACGGCACCGCGGGCGGCACCTGGGGCGAGGTGTTCGACATCCCGCTCACCGCGCACTTCATCGGCGGCGCGCCGATCGGCACCAGCGCCGAGGACGGCGTGATCGACCCGTACCACCGCGTGTTCGGCTACCCCGGACTGTCCATCGTGGACGGCACGGCGATCACGGCGAACCTGGGCGTGAACCCGTCGCTGACCATCACCGCCCAGGCCGAGCGGGCGTTTTCGTTCTGGCCCAACAAGGGCGAGGCCGACAAGCGGCCGGACCAGTCGAAGGGCTACCGGCGGATCAAGCCGGTCCCGCCGAAGAACCCGGCGGTCCCGGCCGACGCGCCGGCCGCCCTCCGACTGCCGCTGGTGTCTACAGGTCGATCCCGGCGAACACGGTGACCCGCTCCTCGGTGAGGTCGTGCATGGCGGCGAGCACGCCTTCGCGGCCCACCCCGGAGCCCTTCACACCGCCGTAGGGCATCTGGTCCGCGCGGTAGGACGGCACGTCGCCGATGATCACGCCGCCGACCTCGAGCTCGGCGGAGGCGCGGAACGCGAGGCGGACGTCGCGGGTGAAGACGCCGGCCTGCAGCCCGTAGGCGGAGGCGTTGACCGCGGCGAACGCCTCGTCGGCGTTCTCGACCACGGACACGGCGAGAACCGGGCCGAAGATCTCCTCGGACCACGCCTTCGTCTCCGCGGGCACGCTGGTGAGCAGCGTCGGTTCGACGGTCGCGCCCTGGCGCGAGCCGCCTGCCAGCAGCTTCGCGCCCGCGGCGACGGCCTCGTCGACCCAGGCGACGATCCGCTCCGCGGCCGCCTCGTCGACGACCGGGCCGACGTCCACGGTGGAGTCGTACGGGTCGCCGGTCCGCTGCGCGGCGATGGCTTCGGCGAGCGCGGGGATGAACTCGTCGGCCACCGAGCGCTCGACGATGACGCGCTGCACCGCGATGCACGACTGGCCGGCCTGGTAGTTGCCGAAGGTCGCGATGCGCTGCGCGGCGCCGGTCAGGTCCGTCCAGTCGCCGAGCACGACCGCGGCCGCGTTGCCGCCCAGCTCCAGGACGACGTGCTTGCGTGGCGCGGCGTCGGCCAGCGACCAGCCGACCGGGCCGGAGCCGGTGAACGACACGACCGGCAGGCGCGGGTCGGCGACCAGTTTCGCGGTGTCCTCGTTGCCGAGCGGGAGGACCGAGAACGCGCCTTCCGGGAGGTCGGTCTCGGCCAGGATCTCGCCGAGGACCAGCGCGGACAGCGGGGTGCGCGGGGCGGGCTTGACGATGATCGGCGCGCCGACGGCCAGCGCGGGGGCGACCTTGTGGGCGACGAGGTTGAGCGGGAAGTTGAACGGCGCGATGCCGAGGACCGGGCCGCGGGGCACACGGCGGACCATGGCGAGGCGGTTCTCGCCGGCGGCGTCGGTGTCCAGGCGCTGGAGGTCGCCGGAGAAGCGGCGGGCCTCCTCGGCGGCGATGCGGAAGACCGAGACCGCGCGGCGCACCTCGGCTTCCGCCCACTTCAGGGGTTTGCCGTTCTCGGCGGTGATGAGTTCGGCGAGCTCCTCGGCGCGCGCGGCGAGTTGCCTGGAGGTGTGATCGAGGGCGGCGGCCCGGACGTGGGCCGGTGTCCGGCGAAGCGACGGCGCGACGGCGACCGCGGCGGCCACCGCACGCTCGACCTGATCCGGCCCCGGCACGGCGACGGTCGCCACGTCGCTGCCGTCGAAGGGGTGGTGCACGTCCAGGGTGGCCGTCCCCTGCTCCGCCCGGCCGGCGATCCAAGCCGGCCGCGGTTCCGGCGTGATGGTGTCCATGCCGACAAACTTAGAGCGCCGCACGAAACGTGGTTTCACGTTCCACGCGCGCCGCGAGCATCGCCCCGATCGGGTGATCTCAGCAGGACGGGTTCTCCAGGCTGGGCCGGACGACCCAGTTGATCTCCCAGAGCCAGAAGCCCCAGGTGAGCAAGGCCGCCCCGGCGAGGGCGGCCACCAGGGCGAGGCTTCGGGACGTCCATCGCCGGGTGACCCACACGAGGATCGAGTAGGCCGCGGCGGAGTAGCCAGCGAACAGGATCAGCTTCGGAACCATGATGATCAGGAGGCCCATCCCCGCTGAGGGTTCGAGGTGGTCGGCGCCGCAAGCGGTGAGGTACCAGCCCACGGCCTGTTCGCTCGCCAGGAGCCAGGCGATCCCGAGGGCGATGTGCAGCGTCCCCCAGGCCAGCCCACCCAGGCACCCCCGCAGGACGGACCGGAGG
The DNA here is from genome assembly GCF_040614195.1 of Amycolatopsis sp. NPDC006125. Classification (NCBI taxonomy): domain Bacteria; kingdom Bacillati; phylum Actinomycetota; class Actinomycetes; order Pseudonocardiales; family Pseudonocardiaceae; genus Amycolatopsis; species Amycolatopsis sp. NPDC006125. The sequence continues at coordinate 70,655 of NZ_JBEXTZ010000025.1, read as the reverse complement.
TCACTCTCGGCGGGGTCGGCCACGCCCCAAGATCGTGTGCGGCGAGCGGTGCGTTACGGAATACGCGGCGCACCACCCCTGTTGTACGAGCTGGTCGGTGCGGTCCGTGTCCCCCGGGCCTCACCTACATCGCCGTCAGGGAACACCGGTGCGAGCCGGAGCCCTGTTCGGACCTTTCGCCGAGAGGCGACCGCCGTGCCGGCCATCCAGCTTTCCCCGCGGTTCGCAGGGGGAGCGGGGCGGGAATTCCGCAGTGCCTGCCCGTGTTGTAGCGAGTGGTCGGTGCGGTCCGTGTCCCCCGGGCCTCACCAATATCGCCGTCAGGGAACACCGGTGCGAGCCGGAGCCCTGTTCGGACCTTTCGCCGAGAGGCGACCGCCGTGCCGGCCACCCACACGTCAGACAGGCCCCGGGCCACGCGTCCGGGGCCTTCGTCGTTACCACGTCCCCGGGCGCACGTGACCCAGCCCACCTGGGACGATGGAAGACACACGTCGTCCTGATGGAGGTCCGGTGTCCAATCCGAGCGGTCCGGTGCTCGTCGTCGACTTCGGCGCGCAGTACGCGCAGCTGATCGCCCGCCGTGTCCGCGAGGCGCAGGTCTACTCCGAGGTGGTGCCGCACACCGCCACGCGCGACGAGATCCTCGCGAAGAACCCCTCGGCGATCGTCCTGTCCGGCGGCCCCGCCAGCGCCTACTCGCCGGACGCGCCGGGCATGGACCCCGAGCTCGCCAAGTCCGGCGTCCCGATCTTCGGCATCTGCTACGGCTTCCAGGTCCTCGCCCAGGCGCTCGGCGGCACCGTCGAGGCCACCGGCAACCGCGAGTACGGCCGCACCGAGGTGCACATACCGGCCGACGGCGGCATCCTGCACCGCGAGCTGCCCGAGCGGCACCAGGTGTGGATGAGCCACGGCGACAGCGTCACCAAGCCGCCGGCCGGCGCGAAGGTCACCGCGACCTCCGAGGGCGCCCCCGTCGCCGCCTACGAGAACGTCGACGACCGCATCGCCGGCGTCCAGTACCACCCCGAGGTGCTGCACTCGCCGCACGGCCAGGAGGTCCTGCGCCGCTTCCTGCACGACATCGCGGGCATCAAGCCGCAGTGGACCACCGCCTCGATCGTCGAGGAGCAGATCGCCCGCATCCGCGAGCAGATCGGCGAGGACGGCCGCGCGATCTGCGGCTTGTCCGGCGGGGTCGACTCCGCCGTCGCCGCCGCGCTGGTCCAGCGCGCCATCGGTGACCGGCTCACCTGCGTCTTCGTCGACCACGGCCTGCTGCGCCGCGGCGAACGCGCCCAGGTCGAGCGCGACTTCGTCGCCGCCACCGGAGTGAACCTGGTGACCGTCGACGCCCGCGAGCGCTTCCTCGGCGCCCTGGCCGGCGTCACCGACCCGGAGCAGAAGCGCAAGATCATCGGCCGCGAGTTCATCCGCGTGTTCGAGCAGGCCGAGCGCGACCTCAAGGCGCAGGGCGACTACCGCTTCCTCGTCCAGGGCACCCTGTACCCGGACGTCGTCGAGTCCGGCGGCGGCACCGGCGCGGCCAACATCAAGAGCCACCACAACGTCGGCGGCCTGCCGGACGACCTGCAGTTCGAGCTGGTCGAGCCGCTGCGGCTGCTGTTCAAGGACGAGGTCCGCCGCGTGGGCCTGGAGCTGGGCCTGCCGGAGACGATCGTGCACCGGCAGCCGTTCCCCGGCCCCGGCCTCGGCATCCGGATCATCGGCGAGGTCACCGCGGACCGGCTGGAGACGCTGCGCGCCGCCGACGCGATCGCCCGCGAGGAGCTGACCGCGGCCGGCCTGGACCGCGACATCTGGCAGTGCCCGGTGGTGCTGCTCGCGGACGTCCGCAGCGTCGGCGTCCAGGGCGACGGCCGCACCTACGGCCACCCCGTGGTGCTGCGCCCGGTGTCCAGCGAGGACGCCATGACGGCCGACTGGACCCGCCTGCCCTACGACGTGCTGGAGCGCATCTCCACCCGCATCACCAACGAGGTCGCCGAGGTCAACCGGGTCGTGCTGGACGTGACCAGCAAGCCGCCGGGCACCATCGAGTGGGAGTGATCCGGGACTGACCTGGGGGCGGCGTGTCGCTGGCCGGCATCGCGTTGATCGTCGTGGCGGTGTTCCTGTTCCGCCGCGCGCGCAAGGCGGGCGCGCAGATCCGGGCCATGACCGCTACGCCCACCCTCACGGTCGCGCAACTGGAGCAGATGCGGCGGATGGTCCCGCGGCCTCGACCCGAGGGCGGGAAACGGTTGCCGAAGGGCAGGCGCCGTCGAGCTTCGTGCTCGTCGATCCGCAGCGCCGCCCGATCGAGCTGGTCGCGGACGGCGCCCGGCCGGAGGCCGTGGAAAAGCCGGTCGATTCCTACCAGACCGATTTCCGGGCCGAGACGGTCGAGTTCCTCGGCCTCCAGTGGCCGCGGGGCCGGGGCACCCTCGGCTTCCACTACGAGGAGTGGATCGTCCGGCCCGGCACCTGGCTCTACGTCCTCGGTGAAGCGCGTGACGTGACTGGCTCGCTGGTCATCGGGAAGCCGGAGGACGGCAGCGATTTCATCATCGCCGCGAAACCGGAGGGCGAGCTGCGTGCGGGCCGGGGCCGTCGCCACCGCGTGCTCGGAGCCGCCGCCTGCGCGCTGGTCCTGGTCGGCCTCGCCCTGATCGTGACCGAATTCTGGATCATGGCCTGAAAAAAGGGAGCCGCGGACACCTCCGCGGCTCCCTCTGGCCTGGCAACTCCCGGCGTCAGTCCCGCCGGCCTCCCCGCATCGACGCGCCCAGCATCAGCACCCCGACGAGCACCGCGCCGCCTGCGAGCACCCACTTCAGGTCGAAGGAGGGCAGCCACGAGGCGCCGTCGGACAGGACGTAGGCCGACACCAGCAGCGTCGCGATGCCGAGGATCAGCGTGACGACGTCCACCCCGCGCCGCCGCTCCGGCGGCGCCGGCGTCTCCGTGTCGTGGGCGTAGGGGTTCTCAGCCACGGCGCACCTCCAAGCTCCCGACGCCCTGGTCGGCCTTCAGCGTCAGCTGCAGCCCGCCCGGACCGTCGATCCCGTAGTCCACCCCGGTGATCGGGGCGATCCCGACCCCGTTGGTCTCGCGGCCGAAGCAGCTCACGTCACCGGCCTGCGACTCGCAGGAGTACGTGACGTCCGCCGTCGCCGGCACGCGGATCGTCGTGTCGCCCGCGCCGAGGTGCACCTCGGTCGTCACCGGCACGTCCGCGGGCAGCCTGGTCAGGTCCAGGTCCATCGTCCCGGCCGTGCGCTGGTAGCTCGGCAGCACCTCGGCCGCGCTCGTCGGCGTGGCCCGCAGGTCGCCCAGCCCGCCGGAGTAGTCGGCGACGGGGACCGTGGTGAGCGCGACGCCCGCGATCGACAGCGGCACCGCCAGCACGGCCAGCTTGCGGCCGCCACCGGCGAACGCACCGGCCACCATCCCGACGCCCAGCACCCCGAGCACCAGCCCGATGACGTGCTGCGGCGAGAACCACGCCTCACCGGACGAACCGATGGCCGCGCCGATCCCGGCGACCAGCAGCGCGATGCCGAAGGTCGCGACACCGATCTTGCTCGTCCGCCGCGGCGCGCGCGGCGGTGGCGGCGGGGCCGGGGCCGGAGGCGGAACCGGGTCCGGCAGGTCCCACGCCATCGGGTCCGCGCCCAGCGGGTCCCACCCGGACTCGGCCCGCTCGGTGGTGCCCGGCGCGCTCATCGAGAACGCGGCGGGTCCGACCTCGGTGGCCACGCGGGTCACCGGCACCGGCCGGTTGACGTGCCCGCGGCCGCGGTGCAGCAGGTACAGCGCGGTGACCATCATCGCCGCGCCGATGATGCCGCCCCCGTCGAACCAGCCGCCGGCGAACGCCCAGCTGGACAGCGGGAAGAACAGGATGGCCAGCACGATCGTCATGTGCTTGGACATCGAGCTGCGGCCCTGGCCGAACAGCGACTCGATGGGCGACACCTCGTCGCCCTCGGCCGGGAACAGCAGCCAGCACAGCAGGTACAGCGAAGCGCCGACGCCGCCGAACACGGTCGCCGTCACGAACGCCACCCGCACGATCACCGGGTCGATGCCGTACCGGTTGCCGATGGCCGCCGCGACGCCGCCGATCTTGCCGCCCTTGGCGGGACGGCGCGGCCGGCTGGCCCAGAAGTCCTTCACGGTCTCCTCGAAACCGCCCAGGCCTTGCGGTTTCGGAGCCTCTGCCGTGTCGTTCATGGTGCCCAGCATGCGGCAGCGTGCCCGCGTGCACATCGGGGAACGACCCTGAGTTTGCGACGGCCGCGATCCCCGGGGTTTTCCCCGATGAATCGTGGTTGCGGCCGTGTGACCATGGCAGAACCATGGATCACGTGCAGGAGAAGCCGCGCACCGAGACCGGCATGCCGCTCCCGCGCCCACCGGGCGAGGGAGCGGTCGTGCCTGCCGCCGGGAGCGCGCTGGCGGAGGTCGACGAGCGGCCCAAGATGTATCGGCGCCGGTCGAGCCGGGTCGTGGCGGGTGTCGCCTCGGGCCTGGCCGACCACCTCGGCATCAAGGTGCTGTGGGTGCGCGCCACGTTCGCCATCCTGGCCGCGTTCGGCGGGGCCGGGCTGGTGGCCTACGGGCTGCTGTGGGTGTTCGTGCCGCAGCGGCGCCGCGAGGAGACCGAGACGCCGGCCACGCCGCGGGAGAAGCAGCAGGCCATCGGTCTGCTCATCCTGGGCGTCGGGCTGCTGGTCGCGGGCGGGGCGATCACCGGCGCGATCAACGGGTGGGTCGCGGTACCGCTGGCGCTGGCCCTGGTCGGCGCCGCGGTCGTGTGGCGGGAGGCCGACGAGTCGCAGCGCCGCCGCTGGCGGGACGGCGCGCGGTCCGGCGTCGCGGGCATGGTGCTCGGCGGCGGCGGGTGGTCGGCCGCGATCCGGATCCTCGCCGGTGTCGCGCTGGTGATCACCGGCATCGGGGTCGTCGTGCTGCGCAGCGGGTCGCTCGACCAGGTGCAGTTCGCGCTGCTCGCGGTGCTCGCGACGCTGGTCGGGGTGGCGGTGCTGACCGTGCCGTTCTGGCTGCGGATGGGCCGCGACCTGGGGGAGGAGCGCCGGGCCCGCATCCGCACCGAGGAGCGCGCGGAGATCGCCGCGCACCTGCACGACTCGGTGCTGCAGACCCTGGCGCTGATCCAGAAGCAGTCGGAGTCGCCCAAGGAGGTCGCGCGGCTGGCCCGCAGCCAGGAACGCGAGCTGCGCGGCTGGCTCTACGGCCCGTCCGGTTACGGGACGCCGGAGAAGAAGGGCGAGGACCGCTCGGTGGCGTTCTCCCAGGCGATCGCAAACGCTTGCGGCGAGGTCGAGGACACCTTCGCGATCTCGGTGTCGCAGGTCGTGGTGGGCGAGGCGCAGCTGGACGACCGGCTCACCGCGCTGGTCTTGGCGGCCCGCGAGGCGATGGTCAACGCGGCCAAGCACGCGGGGGTCGACGAGGTGAGCGTCTACGCCGAGGTCGAGCCCACGGCGGTCACCGTGTTCGTGCGGGACCGGGGCAAGGGCTTCGACCCGGAGACCGTGTCGGAGGACCGGCATGGCCTCGCCGACTCGATCCGGGGGAGGATGGAGCGCAACGGCGGCACGGTACGGCTGCGCACGGCGCCGGGGGATGGGACCGAAGTGCAGCTGGAGATGCCGGTGAAAGCCGATTCTGGAGGGACGCGTTGAGCGAGACACCGCAGCCGAAGGCCCCGATCAGCGTGTTCCTGGTCGATGACCACGCGTTGTTCCGGGCCGGGGTGCGCACGGAACTGGACTCGATCACCGACGAGGTGCGGGTGGTCGGCGAGGCGGGTTCGGTCGCCGAGGCGGTCGCCGGCATCGCCCGGACGAAGCCGCAGGTCGTGCTGCTCGACGTGCACATGCCGGACGGTGGTGGCGCCGAGGTGCTCCGCCGGGTCCGCACCGACCTGCCGGACGTCGTGTTCCTGGCGCTGTCGGTGTCCGACGCGGCCGAGGACGTCATCGCCGTCATCCGCGCCGGCGCCCGCGGGTACGTCACCAAGACCATCTCGTCCAAGGAGCTGGTGCGGGCCATCGCTCGGGTCGCCGAGGGCGACGCGGTGTTCTCGCCGCGGCTGGCCGGGTTCGTGCTGGACGCGTTCGCCGACCGCCCGGGCTCGGCGCCGATCAGCGACCCCGAGCTGGACCTGCTGACCCCGCGCGAGCGGGACGTGCTGCGCCTGCTAGCGCGGGGTTACGCCTACAAGGAAATCGCGTCGGAGCTGTTCATCTCGGTGAAGACGGTCGAGACCCACGTGTCCAGCGTCCTGCGCAAGACCCAGCTGTCCAACCGCTACGAGCTCTCGCGCTGGGCCTCGGACCGCAGGCTGGTCTGAACCAGCACCCGGCGCCGCACGCGGGTCAGGGCGACTCCGGCGAGCACGACGGCGACCCCGGCGAGGATCCGCAGGTTGAGGCCCTCGCCGAGGAAGACCGCGCCGAGCGCCAGTGACACGACGGGCATCAGGTAGCCGACAGTGGAGGCGGCGACCGCGCCTTCGGTCGCCAGCAGGCGATAGCTCAACGCGAACGCGACGCCGGTGGAGAACACCCCGAGGATCACCACGGCGATCACCGGACCCGCGGACAGGTGCACCGGCGTGGTGCCACCGGCGGGCATCGCGAGCAGCGTGAACCCGGTCGCCGCGGTCATCTGCGCGCCCGCCAGCGCAACCGGCGACGAGCCGGTGCCGGACAGGTGCTTGCCCTCGTAGACGAAGACGAACCCGTAGCTCACCGCGGCGGCGACGCAGGCCAGCGCACCCCAGCTGAGCAGGCCGGATTCCTGCCACGGCGCGAAGATCAGCACGGTGCCGGCGAGCCCGGCGATCAGGCCGGCGAGCTTCGGCGGGTCGAGGCGCCGCTCGACGCCCATCAGCACGGCCATGAGCAGCGTCCACAGCGGGGTGGTCGCGTTCAGCACGCCGGTGACGCCTGAGCTGACGGTCTGCTCGCCGATCGCGAACAGCAGGAACGGCAGCGCGTTGTGGAACAGGGCGGCGACGAGCAGGTGCTTCCAGATCCGGCGTCCGGCAGGGAGGCGGTCGCGGGCGGCGTAGCAGAGCGCGATGAGGACGGCGCTGCCCAGGACGGTGCGGATGAGCACGATCTGGACCGGCGTGAACGCCTGCAGCCCGATCTTGATCCACAGGAAGCTCGATCCCCACATGAGTGCCAGCGCGGCCAGGCGCAGCAAGGTTTTCGTTTCGGCCACGGCCTTCACGATCGCGCCGGTGATCTGTAAGGACAAGCGAAAATCCCTACACGCTGCTGTTAGCAGAACTGTATTCTCGGGGCATGCTCGACGTCCGCCGGTTGCAGGTGCTGCGGGCCGTGGTGTCCAGCGGGTCGATCAGCGCGGCCGCGCGGAACCTCGGCTACACCCCGTCCGCGATCAGCCAGCAGTTGTCCACTTTGGAGCGAGAGACCGGCACGGCGCTGCTGGAGCGGGTCGGCCGCGGGGTGCGGCCCACGCCCGCGGGCGCGTTGTTGTCGCAGCACGCCGAGGTCGTGTTCGCGCAGTTGTCCAAGGCCGAGTCCGAGCTGGCCGACCTGAAGGCGGGCCGCACGGGCCGCCTGGCGATCCGCTATTTCGCGACGGCAGGCGCGTCGCTGGTGCCGCCCGCGGTGGCGGCCATCCGCCGTGACTACCCCGGCGTGCAGCTGGACCTGCGGCTGCTGGAGCCTGGTGAGGCGCTGCCGCAGGTGGAAAACGGGGACGCCGACGTGGCGATCGTGGTGTTCTCGGGCTCGTACTCGAAGCCGGGTGTCGAGCTGTGCCACCTGTTCGACGACCCGTACCGCGTGGCGCTGCCGAAGAGCCACCCGCTGGCCCGCAAGCGGGTCGTGGACCTGGGCGACCTGGCCGACGAGCCGTGGATCAGCAACGAGGGCGTGCCCGGCCCCTGTCGGGACGTGCTCATGGCCGCCTGCGGGGCCGCCGGTTTCGTGCCGAACTTCGTGATGGAGTGCGAGGACTACGCCACGGCGCAGGGCTTCGTCGCGGCCGGCCTCGGCATCAGCCTGGTGCCGGTGCTGGGCCTGGGCGCACCCCAGCCGGGCGCGGTGATCCGCCGGATCCGCAACCCGGAACCGATCCGCCCGATCCACGCCGCCGTGGCCACCCGGTCACGCGACCAGCCCGCGGTCCGCCACCTGCTGGAGGTCCTCAAGGACATCAAGAACGACGTCGCCGCATAACACCACACACCACGGCGACCCGGCAACGAAAGCCACCCACCCACGAGCCGGCCCCCTCCCGCAACCCGATCCCCAGCCAAATCGGTTGCCGAGCCACCGGGTCAAGGCACGCTGTCCCGCCTTGACGCGGTGTCTCGGCAACCGAACACTGAAAGATCGGGTTCGGGAGGGCACCAAGATCCGGGCGTAGCGAAGCGAAGCCCGGCGCTCGAGAAACCCGCGTAGCGCCCGCTCAGAGAAAAAGAAGCTGCGTAACCCCGATCCCAATAGCCGCCGCGACCAGCACAGCCATCGTCGCGAGGATCAACTGCCGCGCCCGGACCGGTGAGATCCGCACCAACGGCTCCTTCGGCGGAGGCGGCGGCGGCGACGGCGGCCGGAACGCGGGCACGGTCGGCAGCGCGGGCGCGGTGGGCGGGATGAACGCGGTCTGCCGTCCCTGCGTGATCGCCTGGAACGAGGTGATGCTGTCGCCGAGGGTGGGGCGGCTCAGCGGGTCCTCGCGCAGCAGCTTCATCAGCGCGGGCGCGAGCACGCCGGCCTTCTCCGGTTGCCGCAGCGGCCCGCCGCCGTGGTCGCCGTAGGGCGGCACGCCTTCGACAGCCGTGTAGAGGGTGGCGCCGAGCGAGAACGCGTCGGTGGCCGGCGCGGCGGTCGCGCCCCGCGAGAGTTCCGGGGCCCGGTAGGCGGGGTTGAAGCCGGCGCCGGTGAACCCGATGTCGGTGACCTTGACGCCACCGTCGTCGGCGAGCAGCACGTTGCCCGGCTCCAGCCCGCGGTGCACCACTCCGGCCCGGTGCGCCGCGGCCAGCGCGGACGCGAGCTGGATGCCCAGGAACGCGGTCTGGTCGGGCGTGAGCGTCCCGTACTCGCTCAGGAAGTCCGCCATGTTGCGGGAGGGCACGTACTCCATGACCACCCACGGGTCCGGCCCGTCGCGGAGCACGTCGTAGACGCCGATCGCGCAGGCGTGCTGGATCCGCATCGCGGCGCGGCCCTCTTCCAGCGCGGCGGCGACGGACTGCTCGCTGTGCCCCGGCGCGACCGACATCTTCTTGGCGGCCACCGTGCGGTTCAGCTGCGTGTCGTACGCCAGCCACACGATTCCGGCGCGGCCACGACCGATCGGTTGGTCCAACCGGTACCGGCCGCCGACGAGTGCGCCCTCAGTACCCACTACACCCTCTCGTCGTCCCGGCCTGTCGGATAGTCACCCACCACCCTACTGACCGATCCTGAACGTTTCCGGCAGTCGACTCAGCCGCCGTTGGCCCCGGAAGTCGGGGTCTCGTCCGGCGTGCTCGTGGTGGTCCTGCTCGACGACGAGGACGAGGAGGTCGGACTCTTGCTGGAGCTGGGCTTGCTCGCCGAAGTCTCCTCGGCGGAGCTGCGCCGCGAGGGGGAGGACTTCGTCGGCTCGTTGGCCTGGCTCGACCGCGTCGCGGTCGGCGTCGAGCTCTCCGTCGTCTCCACCGACGAGCTGGTCACCAGCGGCGGCACCACCGGCGGGCTGGTCTCGGTGGTGTTCGTGGTGTTGTTGTTCGCCGGCGTGAACAGCCAGATGCCGAGCGCCACGAGACCGGCCACCACGACGGCGCCGATCGCGGCGGGCACCTTCCACTTGCCCCGCTTCTCGTCCTCGTCGTCCGCCGCGGCGGCCCGGGGCTCGTCGTCGTAGCCGTCGTAGCCCGCAGGCACCGCGCGCGTCGCGCCCTGGCGGTCGTAGTCGTCCGTCGGGTAGGCGGCGGTGGCGGCGTACGGGTCATCCGAGTAGTCGTCGTACTCGTCGTAGAACTGGTCGCTCGCGCCGCCGGCCAGCGTGCCGGAGTGCGCGCCGAGCTCGTCACCGCGGAAAGCCCGCGTGGCGCCGGCTCCGGCCGCCGCGCCCAGCGCTCCAGCCGCGAGCGCGCCACCGGCTAGCGCTCCGCCGGAGGGCGAGAACCGCGTCTCGTCGTCCGGACCGCCCAGCGGCGTCTCACCGCGCGCCACGGCCGCGAGCAGCTCCTCGGCCTCCGCGGCGGTCGGGCGGTGCTGGACCTCCGGGTGCAGCAGCACGGCCAGCACGCTGGCGAGCGGACCGGACTGCCGCGGCGGGTTGATCTGCCCCGCGGCGACCGCGTGCAGCAGGCTCAGGGTGTTCTCGCTCAGACCGAACGGCGGCTGGCCCTCGCACGCCGCGTACAGCGTGGAGCCCAGCGAGAAGACGTCCGCCTCCGGGCCCGGGTCGCCACCGATCGCGACCTCCGGCGCCAGGTAGGCCGGGGTGCCCGCGATCATGCCGGTCTTGGTGACCGTCACGTCGTCCTTGGCACGCGAGATGCCGAAGTCCGTGATCTTCACCACGCCGTTGTCGGCGAGCAGGATGTTGCCCGGCTTGATGTCCCGGTGCACGATCCCGACCGCGTGCGCCTCCTTGAGCGCGGCCGCGATCTGGGCGCCGATGCGCGCGACCTCGCGCGGCGGCAGCGTCTTCCGGTCGCGCAGCAGCTCGGCCAGGCTCGTCGACGGCAGGTACTCCATCACCAGGCACGGGTGGCCGTTGTCGTCGGTGACGACGTCGAAGACGGAGATCGCGTTCGGGTGGTGCAGGCGGGCGGCGATGCGGCCCTCACGCATCGTGCGCTGCTTGGCGTCCTCGGCCTCGTGCTGGTCCAGCCCCGGTTGCAGAAGCAACTGCTTGATCGCGACCGAACGGCCGAGTACGTCGTCGTGCGCCTGCCACACGGCACCCATGGCGCCGCTGCCGATTCGCCGCTCGATCCGGTACCGGCCGGCGACCAGGCGACCCTCGTCGCTCACGCGACCTCCTTCGGGGGCTGTTTCAGGGCGCGACAGTGCCGCACGCCTGGAAGCCTATGCACGTAGCTCGGCCCGTGGGCCGGGGGTTGGGCCAGATCCGTCAATCAAGGCTAGGGTGCTCACTCTGCGCGCATGCATCCGGCACTGTCTGGGGCGGCCCGGACCGTGCCTGGTATGACGTCCGCTACAGCTCCTCGGCGGCCAGCAGGACCGCTTCCGAGATGCTGCGTCCGGCCTCGTCGAGCCCCAGTTGCTGGGTGACGCGCAGCCGGGTGCCGTCGTCGCGGCGCATCAGCACCACGGCGAGCACGGACCCGTCCGGCTGCACGCGCGTCTCCACCACCTCGACCTGGCGCATGGTGCTCCACGCCCGCACCAGGTCGCCGGCCTCTTCGCCGGCCAGCGCCGGGCTGAGCAGGTCCAGCGCCTTCTCCGGTGCGGAATCGACCCGCCGGTAGAACTCGTTGACCACCGCCAGCTTCTCCGCGTCGGTCAGCACGGGGGCGGTCGTCGTCGTGGTCACGGAGCCCTCGGGCGCGACGGGCGCCCCGGTCTCCGCGGGCTGGGTCTGGGCCACCGGCACCTGGGTGAGCGGGGTGCTGGTCGCCTCGGCGTGACCCACGGTGTTGCTGCCCTGCTTGCCGCCCGGCGCGCCGCCCGCGGCGAACCCGCCGAGCGCGGCCGCCCCGGTGATCTGCGGCGGGGCCGGGCTGACCGGCGCGGCCGACTGGTCCCGGCCGCGGCTGAGCACCGACGACGCCACGACCGCGCCCACGAGCAGCGTGCCCGCCATGGTGAGCCCGGTGAGCTTGGCGAGCTTCGCGCCCCGGCTCTCCGGCTCCCGCTGCGGCTCGGTCCTGGTCCGGACGCGCGGTGGCGGCAGGTACTTCCGCGGCTCGCGGAACACCTGTGTGAGGTACTCGCGGTCGACCATCTCGTTGTCGAGGATCTCGGGGGAGATCAGCTCCTCGACGCGGAGTGCGTCCGGCGTGCGGGTGGCGCGACGCCGTTCGTGTGCGACTCTCATGGACCTGTCGTCTGGATCTTCCGTCTCGGGGGGACTGGCCGGGGCTGTCTAGCTGTTAATCAGCGAACCCCCGTACCGCGTTACCTGCCACACCCGATCGGTGGAGGGGCACCGGGGAACGACGAACGGCAGTCACCGTCACCCACCTGGAGCAGTGCGGTGGTCAGGCACCGTCGCTGGTGATCTTGTCGCCGGAGAACTCGAGCGTGCGCTCCTCGGTGACCTCGCGGCCGTCCTTGTAGACGGTCTGCACGGTGCACACCGTCTTGCCGTCGTACTGGTGCACGCGGATGTGCTTGACCTGGAAGTACGCCACCTCGGCGTACTTGCGCTCCAGCCCCTGCGGGCCTTCCTGCTTCAGCTCGCCGTCGGTCAGGCTCGCGGCGGCCTCGGGGTTCTCGGTGACCGTGTCGAGGTAGGTCTGCGAGTTGCTGGCCAGCGTCTTCGGGTCCTCGTCCGCGTACGCGGCGAACCGGTACGGGTCCGCCTCGTAGGGCGCGGGGGATGGCGCCGGCTTGGGCGGGACGCTGCTGGTGGTCGGCGTCGCGGTGGTCGTGCCGCTCGCCGGGCCGCCGGTCGCCGAGGTGTCGCGGACCGTGCTCGATCCCGCGGGCGCGCGCACGCCCGCGCTCTCGGTCGGCCGGGCGCTGGTCGCGCCGGTGTCCCGGATGTCGTCGCGGGACGTGCTGGACGTGCCGCTCTCGTCGCCGCCGGAGCTGGGCGGGGCGATCTGCTCACCGGAGAGGGTGGGCACCCCGCCGCCGAGGCCGGGCACCCACGCGCCGCCCGCCTGGTCCGGCGCCGGTTTCGCGACGAACGCCGAGCCGGCGAACATCAGCGCGACGACGACGCCGCCCGACGAGGCGGTGGCGAACCAGGCGGCCTTGCGCCAGCTCCGCGGCGGGGTGACCGACGCGGGCACGTTGCCGAGGTCGAAGGAGCCGAGGCCGGTCACCGGGGCCGCCTCGTACACGCGCACGTCGGTGTCCTCGGCCTCGCGGCGGCGCGGCGGGGTCAGCTTGACCTTGGTCCGCTGGGGGCGCTGCCCCGGTTTCGCGGCAGGCGGCGCGGGCTGCTCGGGCGGGGCAGGCTGCTCGGGCGGGGCTGGCGGCTCGGGCAGAGGGAGCTCACCGTGCGCGGCCGGGAAGACGTCGGTGGTGGAGATGCGTTCGGTCAGCGGCAGCGAGCCGCGGGCGGGGGCGTCGAACGGCTCGGAGCTTCGCGGGTGCACCGGCATCGGCCGGACCGGCTCCGGAGCCCGCCGGGCGGCCGGCGGGTGCGCCGGGACGACCGGGGTCCAGGTTCCGGCACCACGGCGGTGCCGGCCGGTCCGGGAACGAGAGCTTTCCGTGAAATCGGCCCCGCGTGTCATGCCGTGTGGACACCGCCCTCTGCGTCGTCTGACGCCGGAAAGAGGCCGATTCGACCGAATGGAGCAGGCCGTGCATGTGCGGGTGCACGTTCGTCTGCACGCGCACGGCCTGTCGCCGGGCGCGCGGAGCCGAATCTGGGGCATCCCACGCCCTAAAGAGTAAGAGCCCGCGCCGGTCGTCAAAGCGTGAGCCCGCAAGTTCACTCTGTTGGGGCGTCGGCGCTCCGGTCACCCACCGCTTCGGTAGCGCGCCTGGGTCGACTGGAGGGCCTTGGTCGCGACCGCGCCGCTGCCCGCGGCGACGATGATCGCGAGGATGTCCATCCCGGTGCCACCCGACGTGAACAGCCACGCGAGGAGCGCCGCGGCGGAGGTTCCGCCGGCGAGCGCCCACCGGCTGCGGACGTACTGCGCGACCGGCGCGCCGCCGGCCCGCTTGTTCGCCGCGTTGTTCAGCAGCGCCAGGTAACCCACATGGGCTAGCGAGGCGAGCACACTGGCGATCGCGATGATGACCGCGATGACGTTAATCATGTCTCCAGTGTGCCCGTCCGCCGAGCCACCGGACCTCCGGGAAGCCCCGGAAATCGGACGATTTTCAGCGGCCGAGCCGACCGCGCCCCAGGTTCAGCAACGCCATCGCGAGCTGGCGGCCGTCCGGGCCGAGTTCGCGGTAGCGGGCGAGCACGTCCATCTCGCGGTTGTAGACGATGCGGGTGCCGCCCGCGGCCATCCGCGCGGCGCCGATCGTCTGGGAGACCTCGACCCGGCGCTTGACGAGCCGCAGGATCTCGGAGTCGAGCCAGTCGATCTCCTTGCGCAGCTCGGCGATCTCCTCGGCCGTGGCGACGGGTTCGCCGGAAGTCTCCGGCGGGGTGGCTTTCTCGTTCGTCTGTGCGTTCATCGGGCCCTCCGGTCGGTTCCCGGACCCGCACGGCCCCGAAGCCGACGAAAGCCCCGGGTCCGCGGACTCCGGGGCTTGTGGTGACGGTGTGGTGTGGGCACCTACGCGATCACGGGAGCCGGAGTCCGGATCCCGTAGAAAAATCGGTACGCGTGGTGCTGCACGAGATCAGTATGGCACAACTCGCCCCCGGGCGCGGACGGCCGCGTGTGCGACCAGGCTCACGCCGAGCCAGAACATCGGGAACGCCGGCCAGAAGAACTCCGCGTCCGACACCGCGAACCGCGTGACGAGCAGCGCGGACAGCACGGCCACCACCGCGGCGTGCACCCGCAGGGGCACGGGGAAGCGCGAGGGGCGCGGCGGCGTTGGTTCCGGTAGGTCCCGCGTGAGCGCGGACAGTTCGTCGACGTAGGTCGCGGCGTAGGCGGCGGCGAGGCGATCTTCGGCTTCGCCTAGGGTCAGCCTGCCCTCGCCGCTCGCTTCCTGCAGCCGGGTCGCCACGCGCTCCCGGTCCTGGTCTCCGGCGCGGATCCGGTTCGATGGTGCGTCCATGCCGTCGATCCTCCGCCGCGGCGAGCGGGCGCGCGTCCGTCCGCCGACGACACCTGGCGGTACGTCCGGCGCGGTAAACCGTCAGTGCCCCCGAGTAGCGTGGAGAACCGATGAGCACCCTGTTCGACCTCCCCGCCGAGCCGCCCGCGCGCCCAGCGCCGGGCCGCCACGCCGACCTGCTCGCCGACCTCAATCCCGCGCAGCGGGAGGCGGTCACGCACGCGGGCGCGCCGCTGCTGGTCGTCGCGGGCGCCGGGTCGGGCAAGACCCGGGTGCTGACCCGCCGGATCGCCTACCTGCTGGCCGAACGCGGCGTGCACCCGGGCGAGATCATGGCGATCACGTTCACCAACAAGGCCGCGGCCGAGATGCGCGAGCGCGTCAGCGACCTCGTCGGCAGGCGGGCCAACGCGATGTGGGTCTCCACGTTCCACTCGATGTGCGTGCGGTTGCTGCGCCGCGAGGCCAAGACGCTGGACATGTCGTCGAACTTCTCGATCTACGACGCGGACGACACGCGGCGGCTGGTCACGCTCGTGGCGCGCGACCTGGACATCGACCCCAAGCGCTACCCGGCCCGCGCGCTGGCCGTGCACATCTCCAACCACAAGAACGAGCTGACCGACCCGGAGGACGCCGCCGCGAAGGCGTCCAACGACCTGGAGCGCCGCGTCGCCGAGGTCTACGCCGAGTACCAGCGGCGGCTGCGGCTGGCCAACGCGTTCGACTTCGACGACCTGATCATGCGCACCGTCGAGCTGTTCCAGGCCTTCCCGGACGTCGCTGAGCACTACCGCCGCCGGTTCCGGCACGTGCTGGTCGACGAGTACCAGGACACCAACCACGCCCAGTACACGCTGGTGCGGGAGCTGGTCGGCACGTCGACGAGCGAGTCCGGCGTCGAGCCCGCGGAGCTGTGCGTGGTCGGTGACGCCGACCAGTCGATCTACGCCTTCCGCGGTGCCACGATCCGCAACATCGAGGAGTTCGAGCGGGACTTCCCGGACGCCCGCACGATCCTGCTGGAGCAGAACTACCGCTCCACCCAGACCATCCTGTCCGCGGCAAACGCGGTCATCGCGCGCAACCCGAACCGCCGGGACAAGCGGCTGTGGACCGACTCCGGCGACGGCGAGAAGATCGGCGTGTACGTCGCCGACAACGAGCACGACGAGGCGGCGTTCGTCGCGGGCGAGATCGACGCGCTGGTCGACCAGGGCCAGGCGAAGTACTCCGACGTCGCGGTCTTCTACCGCACCAACAACCAGTCGCGGGTGTTCGAGGAGATCTTCATCCGGCTCGGCCTGCCCTACCGGGTGGTCGGCGGCGTCCGGTTCTACGAGCGCCGCGAGGTCCGGGACGCGCTGGCGTACCTGCGGGTGCTGGCCAACCCGGAGGACACGGTCAGCCTGCGCCGCATCCTCAACGTGCCCAAGCGGGGCATCGGCGACCGGGCCGAGGCGTGCGTGGCCACCCACGCCGAGCGCGAGCGGATCTCGTTCGCGGCCGCGCTGCGCGACGCCGCGGCGGGCCGGGTCGCGCTGCTCAACCCGCGCTCGGCCAAGGCGATCGCCGGGTTCGTCGAGCTGCTCGACGGGCTGATCGAGCTGGTCGACAGCGGCGCGGAGGTCGCGGACGTGCTCGAAGCGGTGCTGGAGCGCACCGGGTACCGGGCCGAGCTGGAGGAGTCCGACGACCCGCAGGACGCCTCGCGCGTGGACAACCTGACCGAGCTCGTCACCGTCGCCCGCGAGTTCGCGGAGCAGGCGGCCGAGATGGCGCCGCTCGCCGAGGACGACGACGGGGTGCCCGAGCCGGGCTCGCTGGCGGCGTTCCTGGAGCGGGTGTCGCTGGTCGCGGACGCCGACTCGGTGCCGACGCCGGACTCCGACGGCGAGGAAGAGGACTCCGGCGTGGTCACGCTGATGACCGTGCACACCGCCAAGGGGCTGGAGTACCCGGTGGTGTTCTGCACGGGCTGGGAGGACGGGGTGTTCCCGCACCTGCGTGCGCTGGGCGAGCCCGCCGAGCTGGCGGAGGAGCGGCGGCTGGCGTACGTGGCGATCACGCGGGCGCGGCAGCGGCTGTACCTGAGCCGGGCGATCACCCGGTCGGCGTGGGGGCAGCCGATGACGAACCCGGCGTCGCGGTTCTTCGACGAGGTGCCGTCCGAGCTGCTCGACTGGCGCCGCGAGGAGCCGTCGTCCGCCGCCGAGTCCTCCTTCGGTTCTCCGCGCGCCGCGACCACCTGGGGCCGCCGCTCCCGCTTCGGCGAGGATTCCGCGCAGGCGGGCATCGCGGCCCGCGGCATGCGGTCGACGCCGTTCAAGGGCTGGCAGAACACGGTCGCGCTGAAGCTCGAGGTGGGCGACCGGGTCAACCACGACAAGTACGGACTCGGCACGGTGGTCGAGGCGTCCGGCGAGGGCCCCCGCGCCACGGCGACGATCGATTTCGGCAGTGCGGGCAAGGTGAAGCTGATGCTGATCGGCAGCGTGCCGATGGTGAAGCTGTAGGTGTTGCTGGCCGCGGTGGCGTGCCGTTCCTCGGCCGCCACCGCCACCGCCACCGCCACCGCTGCCGTCACCGCCACCGCCCGCCGCTGCCGTCACCGCGGTCGCCCGCTGGTGCCGTTTCCGCCGCCGACCGCGGCATCCATTCACGCTGTAGATCCTGTTCGCCGTCACGGGCCGTCTGGCCGCGCGCCACGGCTGCTGGCCGCCTGCGCCGTATCCGCCGCCACGGCATGAGCCCCGTCGCCGCGGCGCGTGCCGTCCCCCGGCCGCCACCGCTGCCAGCTGCCTTGCACCCCGCCTACCGCTGCCCGCAACTCAAGCGTGAGCACGCCCCATTAACCCGTTCGAGCGAACGTCGACCCCCGCTGCCCGACCGCGCCAAAACTGTCAGACCCCTCCGATACAACTGTCTCGAACGAAAGTTCGAACCCTCGGGAGGTCATGGTGTGGGCAGGCAGTGGTTCCCGTACGTGCGGGCGGGCGTCCTCGAACGCGTCGAGCGCATGGTCGCGCGTGCGACTCGCGACGGCGCACTACCCGCCGCGGAGGCGCTCGTCGTCCTCGGAGCCTGGCAGGCGCTGCTGGAGCGGCACGGCGGGCCGGACGGCCGGTGCGTGCTGTGCCGGCGCACTTCGCGGCGGCTGTGCGGGGTCTGGCAGGTCGCGGTGGCCTATTTCGTGCGGCCGGACGCCCCGTGAGCGAGCCAGGGAGGGGCCGTCAGAGGTAGACGCCGCGAGCGGCGAGCCACGTGCGCGGGTCGACCTTCTTGGTGCCGTTCAGCCACACCTCGAAGTGCAGGTGCGGGCCGGTGCTCTGGCCGCGGTTGCCGATCTCGGCGATTTTCTGACCGCACTTGACCTTCTGGCCCTCGCGCACCGAGTAGCTGTTCATGTGGCCGTACACCTGCACGGTGCCGTCCTCCAGCTGGATCTTCACCCACAGCCCGAAGCCGCTGGCCGGGCCGGCCTCGATCACGGTGCCGTCTGAGGCGGCGTAGATCGGGGTGCCGATCGAGTTGGCGATGTCGATGCCGTAGTGGCTGGTGCCCCAGCGGGCGCCGAACCCGGAGGTGTAGGTGCCCTTCGCGGGCAGGCAGGTCTTCGGCCGGGCGGCCTCTTCGGCGGCGGCGCGGGCGGCTTCGGCGTCCCGGGCCTGGCGGGCCATCGTGACGTTCTCGCTGTCGGTGAGGCGCTGCACCTCGGCCGACGCGTCCGTGAAGTTGGCCGCGGGAAGGATCTCGGGAGCGCCGGTGGGGGCGTCACCACCGACGGCGAACGACGCGCTGGCGTCCTCCGCGTTGGCCAGCGGGGTCACACCGGCGTCGGAGGTCTGCACGGCCTGGAGGGTCTGTCCTGCGGCGGCAGCGGCGAACGCGCCGGCCGCGACCGCGGCGACGACGACCCGGCCGCGCAGCGCCGACGAGGGCGCAGGGAGCCGGTGGGCGCCCCGGACACGGACGACGGCGCCGTCCATAGCGTCGTCGTCGAGTTCCGGGGAAGGAGCTTGGCCGCCGGGGGAGCGGTATCGAGCCAAGTCAGGGCCTTCCGTTGCTCGGGGGGTCAGACCGCGGGCGCCGGGCGGGGGATCCCGGTGGGCAACCGTTCGGGGGTTGGCTGCCCGTCGCCCACATCGTGACCTGACCGTGATGGGGACCGGGGGACAGTAACGAAGGGATGTGGTCGACGGCAAGAACCGGCCGCCGTCTGGGCCGAACGTGGGGCGCGGGCCGGCTGTCCAGCAGCAGCGATGACACTGGGTAGAGGGGATATTCCGCCGTTGGTGTGACGTGCGACACGGTTTGTTAGTTCGTGGCGTTCCGGGGGCAACCTCGGAGGCTTGCTAGCGTCGGCGGCGGTGTCGGTAGCGAGACCGCGCGGGCCCGCGATCGTCTGTGAGGCGGTGGTGCCGGGCGCCGGTGTCAGGCACAGGCTGCGGTGCGCCCGCGGCTCTCGGACGCCGAGGCCGGCCGTCCTGACCGCTCCTCCGACCCTCGACGACGTGAGAACACATGGACACTGACAGCACCGGCGGCGCGGCTGCCGTGCAGCTCGACGCCATCCCCGACACGGCCACCGCGGGCCGGTCCCCGTCCGTCGCGGCCTACGTGGTGGGTGCGGTCTCGGCCGTGCTGCTCGCCGTGGGTGCCGCCGTGCCCGTGGTGAACGGCGTGGCGCGCGGGTTCAACAGCGTGCCGTTGCTGGTGGTGCTCGCCGTCGCGCCGATGGCCGTGGTCGCGGTGCTCGCGCTGAAGGGACGCCACCAGACGGCGGCGGGAGTGCTGGCCGCCGTGGCGGCGCTCGCCCCCGGGCGGCTGGTGCTCGACCTGATCCTGCTGACGGACCCGGTCCGCGCGGCGCGCCCGGAGCTGTTCCGGCTGCACTCACTGGCCGACCCCGGCACCGCGCCCGGACTGTGGCTCCTGCTGGCGGGCCACGTGGCCGCGATGGTCGCGGGGGTGTTGGCAACACGAGCCGCCGCGCCGAAGGCGGACATCCCGTGGACCCCGAGGGCCTCCGCCGCGGCCGAAGCTGCCGCCGCCCGCGCCGCTGGAAGCCCTGGCCCGAGCAGCCCCAGCACCGATCCCGGCCGCAGCGCCCGGACCACCGGCGGTGACGCACCCGGCGGCACCGCGGCGCGTGGCCGCAACGCCGCGGATGCGGCCGGTGGCGCAGCTGCCAGCGGAAGTGATGAGGGGGAGCGCACCGGGAACGCCGACAGGAAGACCGGCGCCCTTCCGGCTCGCAATTCGCGAACCGAATATTCCGCCACCATTGGCGATGCAGGCACAGACGACTCCGCCGCCGACAGGCCCGCCACCTCCAGCGACGCCGCCACCTCGGGCGAAGCCGCCACCCGCGCCGACGAGGCTGGCCGAGCCACCACGCGCGCCGACGAGGCTGGCCGAGCCACCACCCGCGCCGAGGCCGCCGACCGGGCCTCTGTCCCCGACGGGAGCTCTGATCGGCCTGCGGCCTCCGGCGGCGGCTCGGATCTGGCCCCTGCTCCCGAGAGCACCTGGCCCGAGGCGGCCGAAGTGAGCCGTGGGGGGTTGGTTTTCGGGATGTTCGCCGCGGTCGTTGCGGGCGTCGGGGTCATGATGGCGCCCTTCACCTCGACCGACGCCTTCCTGCCCGCCGATAGCGCGTTCGAGAGCCCGGGCCTCGTGCTCGCCGGGAGTCTGCTGCTCGCCTTCGCTCTGCCCGTCGCCACCATGCTGCTCGCCGGCTCGGGCACGGCCGTCGCCCGGGGTGGGTTGCTCGGGCTCGGCGTCACCGCCGCCGTTGTCGGCTTGCCGAACCTCGTCTCGGGGCTCAGCCTGCCCGGCGTGCGCCTCGCGGCGGGGCCGATCCTCGTGCTCGTCGGGGCGGCCGGGATGATCGCCGCCGCGTTCCTGCCCACCGCGGCCACCCGGGACGCCGCCCAGGACGACGAGGCGGGCGAGATCACCCTGCCCGGCATCCGCCGCCTGCGGATCGTCACCGGCGTCCTCGCCGTGCTCACCTCCGCCGCGGCCATCGCCGGCGCCCTCACGCCCCAGGTGGTCATCACCGAGACCCTCAACGGCCCGCAGAGCCCCTCCCGCTCGGCACTGCTCGTCGCGGGGCTGCTGGTCGGCGTGCTCGGCCTCGTCATGTTCACCGCCGGCCCCGCGGCCTACGCCCGGCCCGCGCTCTCGGTCGCCTGGGTCACGGTCCCGCTCGCCGGCACCGCGGTCCTGACCATGGCCGTCACCGCCACCGAACTCGGCGCCGGTCTCACCCCGGGGCCCGGGGTGCTGTGGACCGCGCTCGCCATCGTCGGATCGGCCATCACCGCCTGCTGCTCCGTCGTCGCGGGGATGGTCGAACGCGACGAGACCACCGACCCGGCCACCGCGCTCGGCGACGGACCCGCCCTGCCCGGCGCGGACCTGCTCACCCCGCTGGTCGCCGCGGGGATACTCGCCATCGGCGCCTTCGGCACGCCCTCGATCCTCGCGCCGGACTACGTCGAACCCGCCCTCTGGTCGAGCTTCGGCACCCCCTCGTGGGGCCTGCTGGTCGCGCTGCTCACCGTCCTCGGCGCGTGCGTCCTCGCCCCGCGGTGCCGTCCCGCCCGCGCCGCGGCGCTGCTCGCCGGTGCCGCCTGCGTCGCCGGGCTGCGTGCCGCGGAGTTGCCACTCGTGGGTGATGAGATCGCCGGAGCGCACGCCGGGCTGGGCTGGTGGCTCGCGCTGGGCTGCGCCCTCGCCCTGGTCATCGCCGCCGTTCTGGCCGCGCGTGGCTCGATTCACACCCCGAAACCACGCTCTGGATCCATACGGTGACCGAGTTCACCGGATGCGCCGCCCCGAGCCAAAGCCCAGGTCGCTAGGGTCGTCTCCGTCCGGCAGCATGGTTTGCAACAAGCACCCGCCTGCGGATCGCCCCTCGCGAGACGACCGGTGACTCAGGCGGTGTGTGTCGTCAGGAGACTGGAGTAGTGGACCTCTACGAATACCAGGCGAAGGACCTCTTCGCCGCCCACGGCGTGCCGGTACTGCCCGGCGCCGTAGCGAGCACCCCGGAAGAAGCCCAGGCCGCCGCCGAGAAGATCGGTGGACAGGTCGTCGTCAAGGCCCAGGTGAAGACCGGTGGCCGCGGCAAGGCCGGTGGCGTGAAGCTCGCCAAGGACCCGGCCGAGGCCAAGGAGAAGGCCGAAGCCATCCTCGGCCTCGACATCAAGGGCCACATCACGCACCGCGTGCTGGTGACCGAGGCGTCCGACATCGCGGAGGAGTACTACTTCTCCTTCCTGCTGGACCGCGCCAACCGCACCTTCCTGGCCATGGCGTCCGCCGAGGGCGGCATGGAGATCGAGCAGCTGGCCGTGGAGCGGCCCGAGGCGCTCGCCAAGGTGCCGGTCGACGCGATCGCCGGTGTCGACAAGGCCAAGGCGCTGGAGATCCTGACCCAGGGCAACTTCCCCGAGGCCATCCGCGACCAGGCGGCCGACGTGGTCGTCAAGCTGTGGGAGACCTTCGTGGCCGAGGACGCCACCCTGGTCGAGGTCAACCCGCTGGTCCGCGACCCGCAGGACAAGATCGTCGCCCTCGACGGCAAGGTCACCCTGGACGAGAACGCCGCCTTCCGGCAGCCGAAGCAGGAAGAGCTCGTCGACAAGCAGACCGAGGACCCGCTGGAGGCCAAGGCCAAGGCGAAGGACCTCAACTACGTCAAGCTCGACGGCGAGGTCGGCATCATCGGCAACGGCGCGGGCCTGGTCATGTCCACCCTGGACGTGGTCGCCTACGCCGGTGAGAAGCACGGCGGCGTCAAGCCCGCCAACTTCCTCGACATCGGTGGCGGCGCCTCGGCCGAGGTCATGGCCGCCGGCCTGGACGTCATCCTGAACGACCCGGCCGTCAAGTCGGTGTTCGTCAACGTCTTCGGTGGCATCACCGCGTGCGACGCGGTCGCGACCGGCATCGTCGAGGCCCTCAAGATCCTGGGCGACGAGGCCACCAAGCCGCTCGTGGTCCGTCTCGACGGCAACAACGTCGAGGAAGGCCGCCGGATCCTCAACGAGGCCAACCACCCGCTGGTCACGCAGGTGGACACCATGGACAACGCAGCGGACAAGGCTGCCGAGCTGGCCGCGGCAGGAGCGTAAGAGACATGTCGATCTTCCTCGATTCCAGCAGCAAGATCATCGTTCAGGGCATCACCGGGTCCGAGGGCACCAAGCACGCGACCAAGATGCTGCAGGCCGGCTCGAACATCGTCGGCGGCGTGAATGCCCGCAAGGCAGGCCAGACCGTCACCATCGCGGGCAAGGACCTCACCGTGTTCGGCACGGTCGAGGAGGCCATGAAGGAGACCGGCGCCGACGTGTCGGTCATCTTCGTGCCGCCGAAGTTCGCCAAGGACGCCGTGATCGAGGCCATCGACGCCGAGATCCCGCTCGCCGTGGTGATCACCGAGGGCATCCCGGTGCACGACTCGGCCTACTTCTGGGCCCACGCCGTCGCCAAGGGCAACAAGACCCGCATCATCGGCCCGAACTGCCCCGGCGTCATCTCGCCGGGCAAGTCGAACGCCGGCATCATCCCGGCCAACATCACCGGCCCCGGCAAGATCGGGCTGGTGTCGAAGTCGGGCACGCTGACCTACCAGATGATGTACGAGCTGCGTGACATCGGCTTCTCCACCGCCGTGGGCATCGGTGGCGACCCGGTCATCGGCACCACGCACATCGACGCTCTGGAGGCCTTCCAGGCCGACCCGGAGACCGAGGTCATCGTCATGATCGGCGAGATCGGTGGCGACGCCGAGGAGCGGGCCGCGGCCTACATCAAGGAGAACGTGACCAAGCCGGTCGTCGGCTACGTCGCGGGCTTCACCGCCCCCGAGGGCAAGACGATGGGGCACGCGGGCGCGATCGTGTCCGGCTCCGCAGGCACCGCGCAGGCGAAGAAGGAGGCCCTCGAGGCCGCGGGCGTGAAGGTCGGCAAGACGCCGTCCGAGACCGCCGCGCTGGCCCGGGAGCTGTACGAGAACCTGCACTGACCCGTAGCGGTCCACACCCCGGCCGGGCATCGTTCGCGGTGCCCGGCCGGCGTGCTTCCCGGCCCCCGAAATTCGACGCAACCGTTTGCCGTCCCGGCACGTCGGATAGCCGGATGGGGTGACCGGGAACCCCGGGACGTGTTGCATCGTTCCCGGACATATCGGCACCCCGGTTCGGGCGAAGACAGGAGAGCAAGCGCGATGACGTTCCCCAGTGGTGGACCGGGATACCCGCAGCAGGGCGGCGGTGGCCAGCCCCCGGGGACCGGCGGGTTCCCCCAGCAGCAGCCCCCGCCGCAGCAGGGCCCGAGCCTGTCGCCGGCGAACCTGAGCATGATCCTGACGCTGTTCATCGCCCTGCTGGGCCTGGTGAACTACTTCATCGGCTTCTCCGAGGAGGCGCAGGGCGCCGACCAGCCGGTCCTGTTCCTGCTCGTGGGCGGTCTGCTGGCCGGCCTGTCGGTGCTGCCGAGGGGCCCGCGGACGCTCCCGTTCGCGGTGCTGTTCAGCGTGCTCGGCGCGCTCACCGCGATCCTGGTGGTCGTGCACATCCCGGAGCAGGCCGAGACCCCGGGCATCTACACGGTGATCCTGATCCTGGGCATCCTGCAGATGCTGGTCGCGGTCGCGGCGCTGCTGTTCGACGCGGGTGTGCTGAAGATGCCGCAGCCGCAGCAGCCGCAGTACGGCCAGCCCTACGGACAGCCGGGTCAGTTCGGCCAAGGCCCCGGTGAGCAGAAGGGCGGCCCGTCGGGCACCCAGTACGGCCCGCCGGTGACGCCGCCGCAGCAGCAGTCCACGGTCTACGCCCCGCAGCAGGGCCAGTTCTACAACCCGGCGGCCAAGCCCGAGGGCCAGCAGGGCCAGCACCCCGGCACCCCGCCCGGTGGCAGCCCCCAGGGTTGATCTTCTCCGCAGGAGCGCCCCTTCCCGGCCCGGGAAGGGGCGCTTTTCGTTTCGCGCGCCGCGTCTTGCTCGACACCACCGTTGTGTGGCTTAACCCGCATGAGGGAGGAACGGCGTGGCTCACCCGGCCGGAGCAGTGTTGGTGCGAGGGTGCGAGGCATGCAGGTGCTCACCTCGTACCGCCGATCCGGGAAAGGGGTGACGGACCCGGGAGACCGGGGCGAGCGCTCACCGGTCGTCCGGGCGAGGGTGTTCGCCGCGGCGGTCCTCGGTCCCATCGTCGCCGGGTACGTCGTGGTCGCGGCCCTGTTCGGGCTGGTCACGGCCATGGCCGCGGCGGGGGAGTTCTCGATCGGCGGTGTGCTGCGCGCGGCCGGGCCGGGCTGGCTCGCCGCCTACCAGGTGCCCGTGGAGATCGCCGGGCGCCCGCTGGGCGTGCTGCCGCTGCTGGCGACGATCGGCGCGCTGGCGCTGGTCGCCCGGTCGGCGGCGACCGCCACGCAACGCCTCGGCTATGCCGAGCCGGGTGCGACCGTGCCGTTGATCGCCGCCGTGACCAGTGCGCACGCCCTCGCCGGCCTCGGTATCGCGTTGTTCGACGACGGCGCCGGGGTGCGCGTCGAGCCGTTGTCCGCGTTCGCCGTGCCCGCGGTCCTGGCGGGCGTCGCCGCCGCGGCCGGAGCGGCGTCGCGGTCCGGTGTCGCGGCGGCCGTCCGCGACTACCTGGACCCGCTCGCGGTGCGCGGGCTGCGGGCCGGCGCGCTGGGCCTGGCCGGGCTGCTCGCGGTCGGCGCGCTCGTGCACACCGTCGGCCTGGTCCTCGCCTCGGGCACGATCCGCCAGCTGTTCGCGGCGAACGCGCCCGGGTTCGGCAGCGGCGCCGGGATGCTGCTGCTGTCGCTGGGGTACCTGCCCAACGCCGTGGTCGGCGGCCTGGCCTTCGTCACCGGTCCGGGTTTCTCGATCGGGTCGTTCTCGGCGAGCGTGTTCTCGTTCACCGGCGGTCCGGTGCCAGGGCTGCCGGTGCTGGCCGGCGTTCCCGAGCACGCCGCGCCGTGGTGGCCGGTCCTGATGCTGCTGCCGGCCGGGGTC
Organism: Amycolatopsis sp. NPDC006125; assembly: GCF_040614195.1. Classification (NCBI taxonomy): domain Bacteria; kingdom Bacillati; phylum Actinomycetota; class Actinomycetes; order Pseudonocardiales; family Pseudonocardiaceae; genus Amycolatopsis; species Amycolatopsis sp. NPDC006125. Next base: position 44,705 of record NZ_JBEXTZ010000025.1, on the reverse strand, counting down.
GGCGCGCTGCTCGGCTGGTCGCTGCGGCGCGCCGACGAGAACCCGCTCGCGCGGCTGCGGATCGTCGCCATCGCGGGTGCGCTCGTCGGGTTCGGTTGTGTGTTGCTCGGCACGCTCGCCGGCGGCAGGCTCGGCGGCGGGGCGTTCGACCCGGTGGCCATCCCGGTCGGGCTGGTGTCCGTCGCCGCATTCGGCTGGATCGCGGTGCCCGGCGGTCTGATCGCCTGGTTCGCCGGCCCGCACGCGCGCCCCAAGCCGGCGCCCGAGCCGGAGGAACCCCAGGTGGAGCCCGAAATCGAGGCCGAGCTGGAGAACCTCGACGCCGAGCTCGAAGAGCTGGAGGCCGAGGCCGAAGAGAGCGCCGAGGAGCCTGCCGAGGAGGACCCGGAAGAGGACACCGAAGGGGAGCCCGAGGACGAGCCGGACGACAGCGAGGAGCGACCGCCCACCAACGGGAAGCCCGACGAGCCCAGTTAGTCTGGTCAGGACGTTGGCACGGGCGAAGGAGAGGCGTTGAACTCCAGCCGGTTGGAACTGCCCGTCCCGGTCAGGCTGGTGGTGCTCGCCTCCGGATCGGGCACGCTGCTGCAGGCGCTCCTGGACGCGACCGAACGCGTCGGCTTCCCGGCGAAGATCGTCGCCGTCGGCACCGACCGCACGGGCGTCGAGGCGCTGGCCCGCGCCGAGCGCGCCGGGGTGCCGCACTTCACCGTCCGGCTGAGCGACCACCCGGACCGCAACGCCTGGGACAAGGCCCTCACCGAGGCGGTCGCCGCCCACGAGCCGGACCTGGTCGTGTCGGCGGGCTTCCTGAAGATCCTGGGGACGAACTTCCTCACGCGCTTCCCGAACCGCGTGATCAACACGCACCCAGCCCTGCTGCCGTCGTTCCCGGGGATGCACTCCGTGGCCGACGCGCTTGAGCTGGGCGTCAAGCTGACCGGCTGCACGGTGCACTTCGTGGACGCCGGGGTCGACACGGGGCCGATCATCGCCCAGGAGGCGGTGGCGGTCGAGCCGGACGACGACGAGGACAGGCTGCACGAGCGGATCAAGGTCGTGGAACGACGGCTGCTCGTGGACGTGGTGGAACGACTCGGCCGGGCCGGTGCCACGGTCGAGGGACGGAAGGTGAGGTTGCGGTGACGGTGGAAGACCGGCGTCCGGTGAAGCGCGCGCTGATCGGCGTTTCGGACAAGACGGGCCTGCTGGAGCTGGGCACCGCGCTGCACGCGGCGGGTGTGGAGATCGTCTCCACCGGCGGCACGGCGAAGGCGCTGGCCGACGCCGGCGTGCCGGTCACGCCGGTCGAGCAGGTCACCGGGTTCCCGGAGTCGTTCGACGGCCGCGTGAAGACGCTGCACCCGCGGGTGCACGCCGGCCTGCTGGCCGACCGCGACCGGCCCGAGCACGTCGAGCAGCTGCGTGAGCTGGACATCGCGCCGTTCGACCTGCTGGTCGTCAACCTCTACCCGTTCCGGGAGACCGTCGCCTCGGGCGCGAGCCCCGAGGACTGCGTGGAGAACATCGACATCGGCGGTCCGGCGATGGTCCGCGCCGCGGCGAAGAACCACAACAACGTGGCCGTCGTGGTCGACCCGGCTCGCTACGAGTGGGTGCTGGAGCAGGTCCGCGCCGGCGGCTTCGCGCTGGCCGACCGCAAGCGGCTGGCGGCCCAGGCCTACGCGCACACCGCGAGCTACGACATCGCGGTCGCGTCGTGGTTCGCCAACGCCTACGCCCCGGCCGACGACTCCGGCTTCCCCGACTTCACCGGCGCCACCTGGGAGCGCGGCGAAGTGCTGCGCTACGGCGAGAACCCGCACCAGCGCGCCGCGGTGTACCGGCACTGGCGCGGCGGGCTCGCGCACGCCGAGCAGCTGCACGGCAAGGCCATGTCCTACAACAACTACGTCGACACCGACGCCGCGCGCCGGGCCGCGTACGACTTCGAGGGCCCGGCGGTCGCGATCATCAAGCACGCCAACCCGTGCGGCATCGCGGTCGGCCTGGACATCGCCGAGGCGCACCGCAAGGCCCACGCCTGCGACCCGGTGTCGGCCTACGGCGGCGTGATCGCGGCGAACCGGCCGATCACCCGCGAGGCCGCCGAGCAGATCGCCGAGGTGTTCACCGAGGTCGTGCTCGCGCCGGACTTCGAGGACGAGGCGCTGGACGTGCTCAAGCGCAAGAAGAACGTGCGCCTGCTGAAGCTGCCCGCGCTGACCGACGCCGACCCGATCGAGTTCCGGCCGATCTCCGGCGGGGTGCTCGTGCAGACCGTCGACCGGATCGACGCGCCCGGCGACTCGCCGGCGAACTGGACGCTGGCCACCGGCGAGGCCGCCGACGCCGACACGCTCGCGGACCTGGTGTTCGCGTGGCGGGCGATCCGCGCGGTGAAGTCGAACGCGATCCTGCTGGCCAGCGGCGGTGCGACGGTCGGCGTCGGCATGGGGCAGGTCAACCGCGTCGACTCGTCCCGGCTGGCCGTGCAGCGCGCCGGTGACCGGGTCAAGGGCGCGGTCGCCGCGTCCGACGCGTTCTTCCCGTTCCCGGACGGGCTGCAGGTGCTGATCGACGCCGGCGTGAAGGCCGTCGTCCAGCCCGGCGGCTCGGTGCGGGACGCCGAGGTGATCGCGGCGGCCGAGGAGGCCGGCGTGACGCTGTACCTGACGGGCACGCGCCACTTCGCCCACTGATCGCCTGGAGGCGGGTGGCGGTCCTGGTGATCGTCACCCGCTCGTCGCCGGGGTGGACGTCCACGAGCAGTTCGCTGCGCCGCCCCATGTCTTCGCCCTGCACGATCGTGAGGCGTCGGGGTTCGGCGACCTTACCGAGGGCCTAGAGGTAGCCGCCGAAGGCCGTGACCGTCGCGCCCGTCGCCGGTCCTCGAGCGCCGCCGCTGGTCCGGAGCGTGATCCGGGTTGGCGCCGCAGCAGGGGCACGGTAGGCGGTATTATCATACCGTCCAAACAATACCGTTCCCTGAACAAGAGGTACCCGTGATCGAACTGAAGACGCCTGCGGAGATCGACCGCATGCACGTGACCGGGCGTTTCGTGGCCGAGGTGCTCACCGAGGTCGGCCGGCTCGCCGACGTGGGCGTCAACCTCCTGGACCTGGAGCACCACGTCCGCGGCATGATCAAGCGGCGCGGCGCCGAATCCTGCTACTGGGACTACGCCCCGTCCTTCGGCAAGGGCCCGTTCCGCAATGTCATCTGCCTGTCGGTCAACGACGCCGTCCTGCACGGCCTGCCGCACGACTACACGCTGCGTGACGGCGACGTGCTCACCGCGGACCTCGCGGTGAGCATCGACGGCTGGGCGGCCGACTCGGCGCGCACGGTCGTCGTCGGGACGGCCGCCGAGGAGGACCTGCGGATCATCCGCGCCACCGAGGAGGCGCTGGAGGCCGCGATCGAGGCGGCTCGCCCGGGCAACCGCCTCGGCGACATCTCGGCGGCGATCGGGTCCGTGGCCGAGGCGTACGGCTATCCGGTGAACACCGAGTTCGGTGGTCACGGCATCGGCCGCACCATGCACGAGGACCTCCACGTGCCCAACAAGGGCCGTCCGGGCCGCGGCCTGAAGCTCCGGCCCGGCCTGACGCTGGCGCTCGAACCGTGGTTCGCACGCACGACCGACCGCATCGTCCACGACCCCGACGGCTGGACCATCCGGTCGGCCGACGGCTCCCGCACGGCGCACTCCGAGCACACGGTCGCCATCACCGAGGACGGCCCGCTGGTGCTCACGCGGCGTGACGCGGAGGGCCGCGCCTCAGCTTGACATCGCACAGGTGTTCGAGGCAAACTAGGCGCATCGAACAGTAGTTCGAACAGTCGCCGGCTTCCCCACGGTGACGTCCGCAGGTTCTCGCAGGCGCGTCGTGGGGAGGTGGCATGTCGGTCGCGACACTGGCAGCTCTGCCCGGGGTGAGCACGGCGAGCGGGGTGGCCGCCGCGGCGGAGCACGCCCAGCTGACCGGGCGTGTCCTGCCGGTGCTGCCGGAGTTGCGCCGCCTGCTGCCGTCGGCGGGCCTGCGGCGCGGGAGCACGATCGCGGTGCGCGGATCGACGTCGTTGCTCCTGGCGCTGCTGGCCGAGGCGACGGCGACCGGATCGTGGGCCGCGGCGGTGGGGATGCCGGACCTCGGTCTGGTGGCCGCCGCGGAACTCGGGGTCGAGGTGAGCCGGCTCGCGCTGGTGCCGCGGCCAGGGGCCGAGTTCGCCGCGGTCACCGGCGCGCTGCTGGACGGGGTGGACGTGGTGGCGGTCGCCGCTCGGGGCGCGGCGCCGCAGGAGGCACGGCGTCTTTCGGCGCGGGCACGGCACCGGGGCGCCGTGCTGCTCTCCCTCGGGCCGTGGCCCGGCGCCGAGGTGGAGCTGAACTGCGTGGCCGGCCGCTGGGCCGGTCTCGAAGGCGGGCACGGGTACCTGCGTGAGCGGCGGGTCCGTGTCCAGGGTGCCGGCCGGGGCGCGGCGACGCGTCCCCGGCGGGCGGATCTGCTGCTGCCGGGGTCTGCGGGGGCCCCGGCAGCAGCACCCGAGCCGGTGCTCGAACTGGCCAGGGAGGTGGGCTGATGCGCGGCGATCTTCCGGGGACGAGCGCCGTTGCTTCGGGCCACGGGCCGAGGCGCGCAGGCGGCTCGGGGAAGGCGGTGGCGCGGCGCGGCGCCACCGGCACGGTGGCCCGGCGCGGGAGGTGCGCCGGGCCGCGAGTGCCACGCTCGCCGATGCCGGCATCGGCGTGGGGTGTCCTGGTACGGCCGGGGTACCGCACCGGCGCGAGGAGCGCGGCATGTCCACAGTAGACAAACCACCGCGCATGCTGGTCCTCTGGTGCCCGGACTGGCCCGCCGTCGCCGCGTGCCTGGCCGACGGCACGCCCCTGCACCTGCCTGCCGCGGTGTTCCACGCCAACCGGGTCGTCGCGTGCACCGCCGTCGCCAGGGCGGCCGGCATCCGGCGCGGCATGCGCCGCCGGGACGCGCAGTCCCGCTGTCCCGAACTCCAGGTCTTCGGCCCGGACGAGGACCGCGACGCGCGCCTCTTCGAGCCGGTCGCGGCCGCCGTGGAGGAGCTGGTCGTCGGCGTCGAGGTGGTCCGCCCCGGCCTGGTCGCGGTGCCCGCCGACGGCGCGTCCGGCTACTTCGGCGGCGAGCTGCGTCTCGCGGAACTGCTCGTCGAGCACGTCTCCCACCAGGTGGAGTGCCAGATCGGCATCGCCGACGGCTTGTTCGCCGCGACGCTGGCCGCCCACCGGTCCCGCATCGTCGACCGCGACCGGGCCGCCGACTTCCTCGCGCCCCTGCCGGTCGACGAGCTGGACCAGCCGGCCGCCGACCGCGCCGAGCTGGTGGACCTGTTGCGCCGCCTGGGTTTGCGCACGCTCGGCGCGTTCGCCGACCTCGCCGAACGGGACGTCGCCGCGCGGTTCGGCCGCGCCGGCATGATCGCGCACCGGCTGGCGCGCGGCCTCGACGAACGGCCACCGCACCGGCGACGGCCGCCGCCCGAGCTCACCGTCACCAAGGCCGTCGACCCGCCGCTGGACCGGGTCGACGCCGCGGCGTTCATGGCCCGCACCCTCGCCGAGCGGTTCCACGGCGGCCTGGCCCGGCACGGCCTGGCCTGCACGCGCCTCGGCATCTACGCCACCACCGAGAACGGCGAGGAACTGAGCCGCGTGTGGCGGTGCGCGGAACCGCTGACGCCGCAGGGCATCGCGGACCGCGTGCGCTGGCAGTTCGAAGGCTGGCTGCGCGCCGCGCCCGGCGAACGGCCCAGCGCCGGGGTGGAGCGGCTGCGGCTGGCGCCCGAGGAGACCGTCGAGGGGCACTCGCTGCAGCTGGGGCTGTGGCAGGAGGGCCTGCGCGGCCTGTCCGACGAGACCACCGAGCGGGCCGGCCGCGCGCTGGTGCGGGTGCAGGGCCTGCTCGGCCCGGACAGCGTCTTCACCGCGGTGCTCGACGGCGGCCGCGGCCCGGCCGAGCGCGTCCGGCTGGTGCCGTGGGGCGACCCGCGGACCCCGCAGAGCCCGCCGGACGTGCCGTGGCCGGGCCGGCTGCCCGCGCCGTCCCCGGCCACGGTCTACGCGCAGCCGCTGCCCGCGCGCGTCCTCGACGCCTCGGGCGCGGAGGTGCACATCACGCGGCGGCGGGAGCTTTCCGCGCCACCGCACCGGGTTTCGGTGGGCGACGGCCCGCCACGGGAGGTCCTGGACTGGGCAGGCCCGTGGCTGGTCGACGCGCACTGGTGGACGCCGGGTGGCGACGGGGTGCGCACCCGGGTGCAGGCCGTGCTGGCCGGGGAACCGGAAACGGCGGTCCTGCTGACGAGAGTGGGCGGACCGAGTCCGCATTGGACAGTGGAGGGAGTGTACGACTGATGGACGACGAGTACTTCCGGGACCTGCAGCACTGGCTGGCCCTGCCGCGCAAGGTGGTCGAGTCGCTCGACCCGGTCGAGGACGAGCAGATGCTGCTGCCGATCCCGGTGCCGCGCCGCCCGGTGGACTGATGGGCTTCAACAACCCGCCCGTCCCCTGGGAGGAGCTGGAGCGCAGGCTGGCGGGCAGACCGGCGACGGCCGACGGCGGGGACAGCCCCGCCTGGAGCCGGAAGCGGGAGGGCTACGTCCGGCCGAGCACCGTCGAGGCCCCGCGCGGGGACGACCACGCGGGCGGGCGGCGCCGGGTGCCCTACGCCGAGCTGCACTGCCACTCCAACTTCAGCTTCCTGGACGGCGCGAGCCACCCCGAGGAGCTGGTCGAGGAGGCGGCGCGGCTGGGGCTCGACGCGATCGCGCTCACCGACCACGACGGCATGTACGGCGTGGTGCGGTTCGCCGACGCGGCGCGCGACCTGGGCGTGCGCACGGTGTTCGGCACCGAGCTGAGCTTCGGCCTGTCCGGCCCGCAGAACGGCGTTGCCGACCCGGAGGGCGAGCACCTGCTCCTGCTCGCCAAGCAGCAGGACGGTTACGCCGCCCTGTGCCGGGCGATCACCGCGGGTCAGCTCGCCGGGCACGACCACGCCGCGTCGGCGGACCGGGCCGAGAAGGGCCGCCCGGTGTACGACCTGGACGCCGTCGCGAGCGAGGTCGCGGGCAAGGTCGTGGTGCTCACCGGCTGCCGCAAGGGCGCGGTCCGGAAAGCGCTGGCCCGCGGCGGCCCGGAGGCGGCGGGGCAGGAGCTGCGGCGGCTCCGCGAGAGGTTCGAGAGCGTGTACGTCGAGCTGACCGACCACGGCTACCCCGAGGACGGGGTGCACAACGACGTCCTCGCCGCGCTGGCCGCCGAGCAGGGCCTGCCGACCGTCGCCACCACCGCCGCCCACTACGCCACCCCGGACCGGGGACGGCTGGCCGGCGCGATGGCCGCGATCCGCGCCCGACGCGGCCTCGACGACATGGCGGGCTGGCTGCCCGCGTCCGGCATGTCGTTCCTGCGGTCCGGCGAGGAGATGGCGCAGCGGTTCGCCCGCTACCCCGGCGCGGTGCAGCGGGCCGCGCTGCTCGGGCTGGAGTGCGCCTTCGACCTGAAGCTGGTCGCGCCCGAGCTGCCGCCCTACGACGTCCCCGCCGGCTACACCGAGGCGTCCTTCCTGCGCGAGGAGGTCTACCGCGGCGCCGCGCACCGCTACCGCGACCGGCCGGAGGCGCTGGACCAGATCGAGCACGAGCTGCGGATCATCGAGCAGCTCGGCTTCCCCGGCTACTTCCTCATCGTCTGGGACATCGTCGAGTTCTGCCGCCGCAACAACATCCTGTGCCAGGGCCGCGGCTCGGCGGCGAACTCCGCGGTCTGCTACGCGCTCGGCATCACCAAGGTCGACTCGGTGCGCTGGAAACTGCTGTTCGAGCGCTTCCTCGCGCCGGACCGGGACGGCTACCCGGACATCGACCTGGACATCGAGTCCGACCGCCGCGAGGAGGTGATCCAGTACGTCTACCGCAAGTACGGGCGACTGTGCACCGCGCAGGTGGCGAACGTGATCACCTACCGCGCCAAGTCCGCGATCCGGGACGCGGCAAGGGCTTTCGGGTACTCGCCCGGCCAGCAGGACGCGTGGAGCAAGCAGATCGACCGCTGGGGCCCGCTGCACGACACCAAGGACGACACCGATCACGACATCCCGCTGCCGGTGCTGCAGGTGGCCGCCGCGCTGGAGGACTTCCCGCGGCACCTGGGCATCCACTCCGGCGGCATGGTGATCTGCAACCGGCCGGTGAGCGAGGTGTGCCCGATCGAGTGGGCGCGCATGGCCGACCGCAGCGTGCTGCAGTGGGAGAAGGACGACTGCGCCTCCGTCGGCCTGGTCAAGTTCGACCTGCTCGGCCTCGGCATGCTCTCCGCGGTGCACTACATGCTCGACCTGGTGCGCGAGTTCGAGGGCGTCGAGGTCGACCTCGCGAACCTGAACCTGGAGGACCAGGAGGTCTACCGGATGCTGCAGCGGGCGGACGCGATCGGCGTGTTCCAGGTGGAGAGCCGGGCGCAGATGGCGACCCTGCCGCGGCTGAAGCCGAAGACGTTCTACGACCTGGCGATCGAGGTCGCGCTCATCCGGCCCGGCCCGATCCAGGGCGGCTCGGTGCACCCCTACATCCGGCGCGCCACGAAGAAGGAGAAGTGGCGGCACGACCACCCGCTGCTGTCCAACGCGCTGGACAAGACCTTGGGGGTGCCGCTGTTCCAGGAGCAGATGATGCAGATCGCCCTGGACGTCGCGAACTTCACCGCCGCCGAGGCCGACGAGCTGCGGCACGCGATGGGCTCGAAGCGGTCCACGCGGAAGATGGAGCGGCTGCGGGAACGGTTCTACGAGGGCGCCCGGCGCAACGGCCTCGACGACGAGCTGATCGCGCGGATCTTCCACAAGCTGATGGCGTTCGCCAACTTCGGCTTCCCGGAGAGCCACGCGCTGAGCTTCGCCTACCTGGTGTTCGCCAGCGCCTACTTCAAGCGCTACCACCCGGCGGCGTTCTGCGCGGCGCTGCTGCGGGCCCAGCCGATGGGGTTCTACTCGCCGCAGTCGCTGGTCGCCGACGCCCGCAGGCACGGCATCACGGTGCACGGCCCGGACATCAACGCGAGCCTGCCGCACGCGACGCTCGAACCCGGTGACGACGGCTTGGCGGTGCGGATCGGGCTGGCCACGGTGCGGATGATCGGGCAGAAGCTCGCCGAGGAGATCGTCGCGGAACGGCAGCGGGGCGGGGCGTTCGCCGACATGGCCGACCTGGCGCGGCGCGTGCGGCTGACCACGCCGCAGATCGAGGCGCTGGCCACGGCTGGGGCGTTCGGCCGGTTCGGCGAGATCGGCGGCGACCGGCGGCGCGCGTTGTGGGCGGCCGGGGCGGTGGCGCAGGAACGGCCGGAGAAGCTGCCGGTCACGCTGGCCGGGGCGCACGCGCCGACGCTGCCCGGCATGGACCACATCGACGAGGCGGTCGCCGACGTGTGGGCGACCGGGTTGTCGCCGGACAGCTTCCCGACGGAGTTCATCCGCGAGCGGCTGGACGCGCTGGGCGTGGTGCCCGCCGGAAAACTGATGGACGTCGAAGACGGCGCCCGGGTACTGATCGGCGGAGCGGTGACCCATCGCCAGCGCCCGGCGACCGCAGGCGGGGTCACGTTCCTGAACATCGAGGACGAGACGGGGATGGTCAACGTCGTGTGCAGCGCCGGGTTGTGGCGCCGGTACCACCGGGTGGCGCGGGGCAGCGCGGCGATGCTGATCCGCGGGGTGATCGAACGGGCGGACGGGGTGGTGAGCGTGCGCGCGGACCGGTTGCAGCACCTGTCGATGCGGGTGCCGTCGAAGTCGCGGGACTTCCGGTGAACGGCCTGCCGATCACCGACGCGCGCGGGAACACCCTGGTCAGCGTGCGGTTCGGGGTCTCGACGGATCCCGCGGTGCCGATGCCGCTCGCGCTGGTGGTCGTCGAGGTGGACGACCGCGTGCTGCTGGTGTTCGACCGGCGGCGCGGGCAGTGGGAGCTGCCCGGCGGGATGATCGACCCGGGGGAGACGTCGCACCAGGCCGCGGTCCGGGAACTGGCCGAGGAGACCGGGATCGTGGTGAGCGGGCTGCGGTTCGCCGCGGTGGCCCGGTTCGTGCTGAGCGACCCGGTGCGGCGCGAGTACGCCGCGGTCTACCGGACGGGGTTCGCGACCGAGCCCGCGGTGACGCCGCAGGAGGACGAGGTGTCCGCGATCGCGTGGTGGAACCCCCGCACGCCCCTGCTGCGCGACCAGGGCGTGCTGGACGCCGAGATCGCCCGGCGGGTCACCGGGTTGCGCTGAGGGCGCGGACCGCGGTGGTCTCCTCGCGCCACACCAGGCTCCACTCCACCGGCGGCGCGTCCGAGAACGGCACGAACGCCAGGTTCGGGCGCGCGAAGTAACGCGTCGCGTGCTCGGCGAGCGGGCTGATGCCCTCACCGGCTTCCACGGCGAGGAACAGTTCCTGGATCGTCCCGGGCGCGGGCCCGAGTTCGATGGGACGGCCCGCGGGCGTGGTCCATGGCAGCCGTGGCGGCCAGAGGGCGCGGAGGACGGTGTCGCGCGCCAGGTCCTCCAGCGACACGGATTTCCGGCGGGCGAACGGGTGTTTCGCCGCCACCGCCAGCACCAGCGGCTCGGTGTGCACCACCACTCCGGGGTCCGGCAGCAGCGTGACCAGCGCGTCGACCTCGCCGTCCCGCAGTGACCGCAGGGGATCGTCGAACGCGGCTTCCTTGATCTGGACGCGGAAACCCTGTGCGCGAACGGTTTCCAGCCGGTCCGCGATGAGGTCGGCCACCGCGGGCGCCGCGAAACCCAGGCGCAGCACGGTGTTCCGCTCGCGGCCGGCGGCCCTGGCTCGCTCGAACGCCTCCTGGATCTGCCGGTGGGCCGGCGCGACCTCGTCCCGCAGCCGCTGCCCGATGGCGGTCAAGGCGACCCGGCGGCTCGTCCGGTCGAACAGGCGCGCGCCGATGCGCCGTTCCAGCGTGCGGATCGTCTGGCTGACCCGCGCCTGCGAGACGCGCAGCAGCTCGGCCGTGCGGCCGAAGTGCAGTTCCTCGGCGAGCACGAGGAAGATCTCGATGTCCCGCCGCTCCACATCCATAACACCCAGGTTATCGATCGAGCCTGGTTTTGTCGTTGGTCGCCGCGCTCGAGACGGCGAGAGTGGAGGCATGAACCTGATCCGCGCCACCGAAGCCGAAGTCCTCGCCGACGCCCCGGGCAGCCGCATCACGCTGCTCACCGACACGGACACGCTGACCAGCAACCGCGCGACGTTCGAGCCCGGCGCCACCGGCGCGCCGCCGCACTTCCACACCAAGGCCACCGAGGTCTTCTTCGTGCTGAGCGGCCGCCTCGACGTCCTGCTCGACGAGGAGGTGGTCACCCTCGGCGAGGGCGACTTCCTCACCGTGCCGCCGCGGGTGCCGCACGCGTTCGCGCCGGCGGCCGGGTCTCCCGCGGACGTGCTCGTCACGTTCACGCCCGGGATGGACCGGTTCGACTACTACCGGCTGCTGGACCGGGTCAACCGCGGCGAGGCGGACCCGCGGGAGATCCGGGAGTCGCGGGAGCGCTACGACAACCACTACGTCGACAGCCCGGTCTGGCGGGTGTGATTAGCTCGCCGGATGGAGATCGCCGAGGACTACCGGGACGCCGTGCTGCCGGGGACGACGTGGGAGAAGCGGCAGTTCAGCCGGTGCGATTTCAGCGGCGCCGACCTGCGCCGGCTGGTCACGCAGGGCTGCACGTTCGACGAGTGCGACTTCTCGGGCGCGGATCTGGGGGAGTCCCGGCACCAGGCCTCGGCGTTCCGGTCGTGCGTGTTCGACCGGACGGTGCTGGCGGACAGCACGTGGAGCGCGTGCTCGTTGCTCGGATCGTCCTTCGTGGACGGTGGGTTGCGCGGAATGTCCGTGCGGGACAGCGATTTCTCGCTGGCCAACTTCAGCCGGGCGAACCTGCGGCGCCGGTCGCTGTCCGGGTTGCGGTTCCGGGAGGCCAGTTTCGTGGACGCGAACCTGGCCGAGGCCGACCTGCGGGACAGCGACTTCCGCGGCGCCCGGTTGGGCGGCGCGGACCTGACCGGCGCCGACCTGCGTGGCGCCAAGCTCGACGCGAACGCCTTGGTGCAGGCGAAACTGCGCGGCGCGCGGGTCGACCTGGAGACGGCGATCGCCTTCGCCGCGGCGCACGGCCTGGTGGTCGACTGACCCCGGGCCGCGCGCCGGGCTGGAGCTGGGGCGTGTTTCGGAGGTGAACCGCCCACCCGTCACCCACCACTGCCCTCAACGGTCACGCTGCGCGTGGCGGCGCACGGCCTGGTGGTCGACTGACCCCGGGCCGCGCGCCGGGCTGGCGTCAGTCGATCGGCGGTTCGCCCGGGTCGAGCTCGATCAGGTCGCCCGAGGCGAGCAGGTCCTCGATCGACGCGGGCAGCAGGTACGCCGCACCGCCGCCGGGCTGGTTGAACCACGGGATCGCGACGCCGGCGAGCGCCTCGATCGGCCGCTGCACCCGGTACACGTGGTACGGGCGGGTCACCCACTCCGGCACCAGCGAGCGCTCCTCGAACGGGGTCCCGGCCGCGTAGGTCAGGTTGCCGTTCGGGCCGCCGAAGCGGTCGAGTTCGCTGCCCGCGGGCAGTTCGCGCATCTCCTTGCCGCGGAACAGCGTCAGCGGCGGCTCGCCGGGCAGCGGCTGGATCGGCCACTGCTGGTTGCCGCCACCGGAGGCCGCCGAGGCCGTGGCCGCCGCGGGGGCGGGCGCGGCCGGTTCGACCCGTCGCGGCGGCGGTTCGCGTCGCGGCGGGGCGGGCGGGGGCGGCGCGACCGGGGGCGCGGCCAGCACCGTGGGCGGCCCGGCCGGGTCCGGTTCGTCGAGGCGGTCGGTGAGGGTGCGCTGCGGGAGGTCGTGCCGCTGCGGCTCGGCCGGTTCCTGGGCCGGGGTGAGCGGCACCTCGGTGGCGTCCATCTCCGGCCGTGCCGGCGGTGTGGTGCGGCCGCCCGGGTTGAGCAGCAGCTTGCCGAGCATGAACGCGGCGGCGTCGTCGGCGTCGCCGAAGACCGCGGGGCTCGTCAGGGCCTCGTCGTACCAGCCGACGCGCCAGCCGTCGTCGACCTTCTCGAGGCTCCAGCCGTGCTCGGCCGGTTCGCCGATGCGGTAGGCCCCGTCCGGAACCCCGAGGTCGGCGAGCTTGGAGCGCAGGTTGTCCAGAGCCGGCTCGACCGGACCGGACGGCTTCGGCTCGGCCGGGCCGGGCGGCGGGGACACCGGGCGGGCCAGCATGGTCGGCGGACCGTCACTCGAGGGCCGCCCCCCGCGCGGCGCCTGCCCCGCGAACGCCCTGGAGCCACCGCGCGGATCGCCACCCCGCTCGAAGCCCGGACGCCCCTCGACGGAGCGGCCATCCGCGCCGGGGGGAGTGTCCTGCTGGTCGTCGTGTCCGGTGAAGGCGCGCTGGTCGGGGCCTTCGTGGCTGGTGAAGGCGCGCTGATCAGGGCTTTCCTGGCCGGTGAAGCCGCCTTGGTCGGGGCCCTCGTGCCCGGCGAAGCCGCGCTGGTCAGGGCTTTCGGGGCTGGTGAAGCCGCGTTGGTCGGGGCCCTCGTGCCCGGTGAAGGCGCGCTGGTCGGGACCCTCGTGGCCGACGAAGGCGCGGCCCTCGCGGCCCTCGGGGCCTTCGGGACCGGCGAAGCCGCGCTGGCCGCGGCCCTCCGGAGCCTCCTGGCCGAAGCCCTCGGAACGGCGGGCGTCCAACCCCGCCGCGGGCACCTGGCCGGGGGCTTGCCCCTCCGGGCCGAAGCGCTCCGTGCCGCGGGGGCCGCGTCCCTCGGGAGCTTCCTGACCGAAGCGCTCCGCGCCGGCGAAGCCGTGCTGGCCGCGCCCCTCGGGCGCTACTTGGCCGTAGCCGCGCGATTCCGGCCCTTCCTGGCGTGCGAAGCCGTGCTGGCCGCGCCCCTCGGGTGCTTCCTGGCCGAAGGCGCGCGATTCCGGCCCTTCCTGGCCTGCGAAGCCGTGCTGGCCGCGCCCCTCGGGCGCTTCCTGGCCGAAGCCGCGGGACTCGGGTCCGGTGCCGTGCCCTTCCTGGCCGAAGCCGCGGGACTCGGGGCCGGCAAGACCGTGCTGGCCACGGCCCTCGGGCGCCTCCTGGCCGAAGCCCCGGGGTTCCGGCCCGGCGCCACGGCCTTCCTGGCCGAAGGCGCGGGGTTCGGGACCGCTGCCCCGCCCTTCCGGACCGTCCTGGCCGAAGCCAGGGCCGGCGAGTCCCTCCTGGCCGGGGATGCCTTCAGAGCCGGCCTGGCCGAAGCGTTCCTGCCCCCGCGCTTCCGGTCCGGGGCGTTCCTGCGGCAGCCCACGGCCCTCCGGGGCTTCCTGTCCGAAGCGCTCCGGCCCGCGAGCCTCGGGGGTGAGCCCATGCCCTTCCGGCCCCTCCGGGCCGGCGAAGCCACGCGCCTCCGGTCCCTCCGGGCCGGCGAAGCCACGCGCCTCCGGTCCCTCCGGACCGGCGAAGCCACGCGCCTCCGGTCCCTCCGGACCGGCGAAGCCACGCGCCTCCGGTCCCTCTGGACCGGCGAAGCCGCGCCCCTCCGGACCGGCGAAGCCGCGCCCCTCCGGGCCGAAGCCACGCGCTTCCGCGCCCTCGGCGCCGAAGCCACGCGCCTCCGCACCCTCCGGGCCGGCACCGCGACCCTCGGCACCAGCCGCACCACGCGCCTCAGCGCTTTCCTGCGCGGCGTACGCCTCGCGGCCGTCCCAGCCCCGGCCCTCCGTGGGCTCCTCGTCGGCGGCCGAACCGTCCCGCGGCTCCCAGGTCGGCTCCCACGGCCGGTCTTCCGCAGCCCCTTCGGCACCACGCGCAGCCCCTTCAGCACCACGCGGCGAGTCCGTGAACGCCTCGCGCGCGTCCCAGCTGCGGGTTTCGTCCCCGGTCTCCTCGGCGGGCTCCGGCTCGGCGTCCTTCACCGCCGGCTGCACCAGCATGGTCGGCGGCCCGGCGTCGGGGTCGATCACCGGTGTCAGCGTGGTCGGCTGCTCAACCGGCTCCGCCTCAACAGCGGGAGCGGGCTCGGCGGGCGGCGGCGCGGCCTGCTCCGGCACCCGGCGCGGCGGCTGCGCGGGACCGCGGTTCAGGTACGCCCCCGCGGCCTGCACGGTCTGCTCCGGCACCTCCGGCAGCGTGTGCCCGGCCGCGGCGATGTGCGCGACCAGCTCGGCCTCCGGCGCGACGCCGTACTCCTGCAGGTAGTAGTTGACCGCGGCGGGCCAGATCCACACGCCGTCGGTGTGGAAGGCCACCGGCACGGTCGCGGCGGGCTGCTGCGCCAGCCGGTCCAGGTCGAACCCGCGCTCGGCGCGCACGACCGGCGCGTTGTTCAGGTACTCGAGCACCCGCTGCTGCTCGTCGGCGTCCAGCTCGGGACGGTTGAGCACCGGGCGGCCGTTCGGCTCGTGGCCGTCGAAGATCCGGGCGATCCGGAAGCGCGGACCGGGCTGCTCGGGCGCCAGGCCTGCCATGCGGCGCATCAGCCACTCCGGCACGTTGTCCTCGGAGCGGGGGAACATCCGCAGCTCGTCGGCGTAGGCCTGCGGCGGGGGCATCAGGTCCCACCGCGGCTCGTCGCGGTCGTACTCCAGGTTGTAGCTCGATGGGTGGTCGAGCTGGTAACGCGCGTTGAACCAGGTGCCGCGGCCCTCGCGGTACATCCCGGCCCGCAACCGGCCGAACAGCGTGGCGATGTCGTGGGTGGCCATCCACTCCTGGGCCGACCCGTCTTCGAGGAGCACCTCACCGGACAGCTCGTGGTAGCGGCCGACCGCCCGGTAGGTCGCGGTCACCCGCCGCCAGTCCCGCGGAGCGGCCCGCAGCAGGGCCAGTCCGATCTGCTTGACCAGGGTGTCCTGCTCGGTCGCGTTCAGCTGGGTCGTCGGTTGCGCCACCAGGCCATTTTGACTGGTCACTGATCCGATTGCACACCACCCGCACCAATAGGGGCAATGACCAGTGCAGATACATCAATCGAGGTACTAAGCGTTTCAGCGGCACTACCCATAGTGTCCTCCGCCGTCCTCGCGTGAGGCCCCGTTCATTCCTTTGCCAGAATGGTGACCGTGACTGCGACGGTTCTCGACGGCAAAGCGACCAAGAACGCCATCTTCGAAGAGCTCAAGCCGCGGGTGGCCGCCCTGGCCGAGCGGGGCGTGACGCCCGGGCTGGGAACCGTCCTGGTCGGCGACGATCCCGGCTCGCACTCGTACGTGCGGATGAAGCACGCGGACAGCGCGAAGATCGGGGTCAACTCGATCCGCCGCGACCTGCCCGCCGACATCAGCCAGGACAAGCTCGAAGCCGTCATCGACGAGCTCAACGCCGACCCGGCCTGCCACGGCTATATCGTCCAGCTCCCGCTGCCCAAGCACCTCGACGCGGGCCGGATCCTGGAGCGCATCGCGCCGGAGAAGGACGCCGACGGCCTCGCCCCGGTCAGCCTCGGGCGGCTGGTGCTCAACGAGGCAGGCCCGCTGCCCTGCACCCCGTACGGGATCCTCGAGCTGCTCAAGCGCCACGACGTGCCCATCGCGGGCGCGAACGTCACGGTCGTCGGCCGCGGCGTCACCGTGGGCCGCACGATGGGCCTGCTCCTGACCCGCCGCAGCGAGAACGCCACCGTGACCCTGTGCCACACCGGCACCAGGGACCTGGCGGCCGAGGTCAAGCGGGCGGACATCGTGATCGCCGCGGCCGGGGTGCCGCACCTGATCAAGCCGGACATGGTCAAGCCTGGCGCCGCGGTGCTGGACGTCGGCGTCTCGCACGTCGACGGCAAGCTCACCGGCGACGTGGACCCGGCGGTCGCCGAGGTCGCCGGGTGGCTGTCGCCCAACCCCGGCGGGGTCGGCCCGATGACCAGGGCGATGCTGGTCACCAACGTCGTCGAGGCGGCCGAGCGTGCACTCGCCACGGCGTAACCGCGCGGCCGTCCTGGAGCAGGTCCCGTTCCTGCTCGTGATGCTGCTGGTGGCGGTCGCGGGCGTGCGGATCTGGCAGTACCACTGGCGGCAGGGCGCCGCGATCATCGGCGGCGCCCTGCTCGTGGCGGCGATCCTGCGGGCCGTCCTGCCGGGCGTGCGGGCAGGCCTCCTGGCCATCCGCGGCCGCCCGGTGGACGTCCTCAGCTACGCCGGGCTCGGCGTGCTCATCCTCTTCCTGGCCTTCACGATCACCGACGGGCCGTTCGGCACCTGAGTCAGGCCTCGGCCATCGCCGGAGTCCGCGTGGCCTCCTCGCGGCGGTCCAGCGAGCCGGACACCACGGCGATCGTCAGGCCCACGATGGCCAGCCCCGCGCCGACCCAGTTCGGCGAGACCAGGCCGAGCCCGCCCGCGATCACCAGGCCGCCGAGGTAGGCGCCGATCGAGTTGGCGACGTTGAAGGCGGACTGCACCGCGGCGGACACCATCGACGGCGCGCCACCGGCCTTGACCATGACGCGGGTCTGCATCATCGGGCCGATCATGAACCCGGCGACGCCGACCAGGAAGATCGTGATCGCCGCGCCGACCTTGTTGTGCGCGGTGACCGTGAAGACCGCGAGCACCGCGGCCAGCGCGAGCAGCGCCACGTACAGGCTCGGCATCAGCGCCTTGTCGGCCAGCCGCCCGCCGAGCAGGTTGCCGATCGTCATCCCGACACCGGCCAGCGCGAGCAGCAGCGTCACCGCCTGCGGGTCGTAGCCGGCGACGTCGGTCATCATCGGCGTCACGTAGGACAGGCAGGCGAACACGCCGCCCAGCCCGAACGTGACGATCGCCAGGGCCAGCCACACCTGCGGGCGGCGGAACGCGCCCAGCTCACCGCGCAGGGAGGGGGACTCGGGGCGGCCCTGGTGCGGCACGAGCTTCGCGATCGCCAGGACGGCGACCAGTCCGATCACCGCGACCACGGCGAACGTGGCACGCCAGCCGACCTGCTGGCCGAGCAGCGTGCCCAGCGGCACGCCGACGACGTTGGCCAGGGTCAGGCCGAGGAACATCAGCGACACGGCCTTCGCGCGGTCGCCTGGCTTGACCAGGCTCGACGCCACGACCGCCCCGGCGCCGAAGAACGCGCCGTGCGGCAGTCCGGCGAGGAACCGGAAGACCACGCCGAACTCCTGGTTCGGCGCGACGGCGAACAGCAGGTTGCCCGCCGTGAACAGCGCCATCATCGCCAGCAGCATCGTCTTGCGCGGCAGCCGGACGGCGACCGCCGTCAGCAGCGGCGCGCCGACGACGACACCGAGAGCGTAGGCGGAGATGAGGTGACCGGCGGTCGGGATGTCCACCCCGAACGTCGCGGCCGTCTGCGGAAGGACACCCATCATGACGAATTCCGTGGTGCCGATACCGAAGGCACCGACGGCGAGCGCGAGCAGCGCGATGGGCACGGTTCTCCTCTCCAGGGTCGTCTGCATCGATACAGTCAACGGACATGAATAAGGACAGCCCATCGCCGTCCATGGCGGCACGAGCTGTCCCTCGACCAGTGTCAACCAGGCGGGAGCCCGATGTCATCCCGCCGGCCGGGTGACCATGACCACGTGCGCGGCCCGGTCAGGCGTTGTGCTCCTGCTTGTCGTGACTGACCTCGCAGTCCGAGCCGGGGAAGATCAGGCCTTCGTGGCCGTCGGCGAAGCGCACGAGGTAGGGCGGCCCGCCGTTCTCCCCGCGGACTTCGACGATCTCACCGCGCTGCTCGGCCGCTCCGACGGTGCGACCGTGGACGAGGATCCGGTCTCCTACGGCTGCGTGCATCACCGACCACCTCCCGCGAAACCAGGGTAAATCGGGCGCGGGGCAATTGTCACTGGACCGGGAATTGATCAAGTTGCCGGGTTTCCGGGAGGCGAGCAGGCTTCCATTCATCCCGATGCGAAAAAGGAGTTCTGGCGATGGCTAGCTGTGTGGTCTGTGGAAACGACTACTGGATGTCCTTCGAGGTCCGGACGGTCAGCGGGGACACCTACACGTTCGACAGCATCGAATGCGCGGCGCAGAAGATCGCGCCGTCGTGCGAGCACTGCGGGTGCCGGATCCTCGGGCACGGCGCCGAGGTCGAGGGCCGGTTCTTCTGCTGCGCGCACTGCGCGCGGGAGAGCGGTTCGGGACTGGGCGCCGAAATCCGCGACACGGTCGGCGCCCACCCCGGCTGATCAGTTCTTCGCGGCGGCCTTGGCGGCTTTCTTGAAGGCGCGGACCTCGGCGAGCGTTTCCGGGCTGACGACGTCGGCGATGGAGCGGCGCGAGCCCTCTTCGCCGTACGCGCCGGAGGCCTCCCGCCAGCCCTCGGGCTGGACCCCGCGCTGCTTGCCGAGCAGGGCGAGGAAGATCCGCGCCTTCTGGTCGCCGTAGCCGGGCAGCTCCTTGAGGCGGCGCAGGACCTCCTTGCCGTCCGGCTTGCCCTGCTTCCAGATCCGGTCGGTCTTGCCGTCGTAGTGCTCGACGATGTGGTTGGCGAGCGCGTGCACGCGGCGCGCCATCGAGCCGCCGTAGCGGTGGATCGCCGGCGGGGTCACGCACAGCTCGACGAACTCGTCGAGGTCGGACTCGGCGATCTTGCGCACGTCGAAGCCGTCCATGCGGTCGGCGATCTTCTTGGGCCCGATGAACGCGGTCTCCATCGCGATCTGCTGATCCAGGAGCATCCCGGTGAGGAGGGCGAACGGGTCCTCGGAGAGGAGCTTGTCCGCGTCGGCGTCACCGGTGAGACGGAGCTTCTTCGGCATGGGCCCATGGTCGCACCCGTGCCCGTCAGCGCGCACTTCCCGACCTGATCAGCGCCTCGGCGAGCGGCTCCAGCAGGCCTGGCCCGGCGTGCGGCAGGTTCAGCACGACCACGTCGACCCCGGCCCACCTCCGCGCCGTGAACCGCATGGCGGGGAACCTGCTCCGCCAGGGGCGTGACTTCTGCCACTTCGGGCCTTTGCGAGACTGAGGTACGTCACCACTTAAGGCGTTCGTCTCCTAATAGCAGTACGCTTGTACCGCATAGACGTGCTGCACAGACACGCGCAGATCCGCGAGAGGAGCACCGCGGCTCATGGCCAAGATCAAGGTCGAGGGCACCGTCGTAGAACTCGACGGCGACGAGATGACTCGCATCATCTGGAAGTTCATCAAGGACAAGCTGATCCACCCGTACCTCGACATCAACCTCGAGTACTACGACCTGGGTATCGAAGAGCGCGACCGGACCGACGACCAGATCACCGTCGACTCCGCGAACGCCATCAAGAAGCACGGCGTCGGCGTCAAGTGCGCCACCATCACGCCGGACGAGGCCCGGGTCGAGGAGTTCGGCCTGAAGAAGATGTGGCGGAGCCCGAACGGGACCATCCGCAACATCCTCGGCGGTGTCGTCTTCCGTGAGCCGATCATCATCCAGAACATCCCGCGGCTGGTCCCGGGCTGGACGAAGCCGATCATCATCGGCCGCCACGCGCACGGTGACCAGTACAAGGCCACCGACTTCAAGGTTCCCGGCCCCGGCACGGTGACCATGACGTACGTGCCCGAGGACGGCTCCGAGCCGATCGAGTTCGAGGTCGCCCGTTACCCGGAGGGTGGCGGCGTCGCGATGGGCATGTACAACTACCGGAAGTCGATCGAGGACTTCGCGCGCGCCTCGCTGCAGTACGGCCTGGACCGCGGCATGCCGGTCTACATGTCGACGAAGAACACCATCCTGAAGGCCTACGACGGCATGTTCAAGGACACCTTCCAGGAGATCTTCGAGGCCGAGTTCAAGGCCGACTTCGACGCCAAGGGCCTGACCTACGAGCACCGCCTGATCGACGACATGGTCGCCGCCTCGCTGAAGTGGGAGGGCGGCTACGTCTGGGCGTGCAAGAACTACGACGGTGACGTGCAGTCCGACACTGTGGCGCAGGGCTTCGGCTCGCTGGGCCTGATGACCTCGGTGCTGCGCACGCCGGACGGCAAGACCGTGGAGGCCGAGGCCGCGCACGGCACGGTCACCCGGCACTACCGCCAGCACCAGCAGGGCAAGCCGACCTCGACGAACCCGATCGCGTCGATCTTCGCGTGGACCCGGGGTCTCGAGCACCGCGGCAAGCTGGACGGCAACTCCGAGCTGGTCGGCTTCGCCAACAAGCTCGAGCAGGTCGTCATCGAGACCGTCGAGAGCGGCAAGATGACCAAGGATCTGGCGCTGCTCGTCGGCAAGGACCAGCCGTTCCAGACGACGGAGGAGTTCCTGGCGACCCTGGACGAGAACCTGGCGGCGAAGATCGCACAGGGCTGAGTCCGCGTTTTTCCGGCCACTGCGAGAGGCCCGGTCACCGCACGGTGACCGGGCCTCTTCTTCGTCCGCCCGCGGTCTCGGGTATGACTGCGCGGGTGCAGGTGATCCACCCCGACGACCACGTCTGGACGCTGACGCGCCGCTTCGCGCCGTGGAAGCGCGTGATCCAGCCGATGAACATCGCGTCCGGCGAGTACGACCGCTACCGCGCCGTGCGGACCGATCCGCGGCGCACACCGTCGGAGTGGCGCCAGGAGCGCCGGGAGCAGCGCAAGGCCAAGGACCGGGAGATCCGCGGCTGGGAGTGGCTCTACCTCGCGCCGCTGCTGCTGGTCGCCGGGCTCGCCGGGCAGGCGCTGGAAGCGGTCGTGGCCGGCGTGCAGCTCCTCGTCTGGCTCGTGCTCGTGCCGTTCGCGCTGCTGGAGATGCTCGCGCAGCTGCTGTGCGGGCTGGTGCTCGGCGCGTTGCGGCTGATCGGCGCCGCGCGCAGCCGCCTGGACGTGGTCTGCCGCGTCCCTGGGGACCGGATCGTCTCGCTCACCGTCCTGACCGTCCGCGGGGCCGGGGCGGCCGAACAGCTGGCGAAGGCCCTGTCCGGTCACCTGTGGCAGGCCCAGCGCCCGTTCGATCCGTACCGGGATCCGGTCGTCGTCGCCCTCCTGGCCCGCGCCGGCACTCACGTGGTGCGCCACGACAGCGTCTGGCAGACCGTTTCGTCACCGAGCGTGCCCGCGTCGTGACGCCTCTCGGGTGGTTCGCCCGCGCGGGCCTGTCGGGGGTGCTGAAGTGTGGCTACCCTTACCCGGAACGCGCACTTTCAGCTGGTGAGGAGCACCCGTGTTCCTGGGCATCCCCAAGCGGGCACTGATCATCGTCGCGATCCTGGCCGGCGTCGGGCTGATCTACGTGATGGGCAGCGACAAGCAGGTCTCGGAGGGCGCCACCGGCGGCGGCTCTGGCGGCTGCCGCGTGACCGTCACCGCGGACGTGCTCAACGTGCGGGCGGCGCCGGACACCGGTGCGGACATCGTGGGCAAGTTCAACCAGAACGCCGAGACCGACGCCCAGGCCGAGGTCCAGAACGGGTTCCGCAAGATCGCCGAGAACAAGTGGGCGAAGACGGAGTACCTGCAGCCGGTCAGCGGGAACTGCTGACCTCAGAGCGCCACGACCAGACCCTCCTCGGCGACGATCACCTCGCCGCCGAACACGGCGCGCGCCTGCGCCGCGGAGATCGCCCGATCGCTGCCCGGCCAGAAGTGGGTCAACAGCAACCGGCGCGCGCCCGCGGCAGCCGCCCAGGTCGCCGCCTCCGTGGCGGTCATGACGCCGCGCGGGCTGCCCGGCGGGGGTTCTTCCTGCAGTGTCGCGTCGGCGATGAAGAGGCCGGTGTCGCGCGCCAGTTCACGCAGGGCCTCCGTCGGTCCGCAGTCGCCGGTGTAGGCGACGGTGAGGCCGGGCGCCGCGAGGCGCACGCCGTAGTCCGGCACGTGGTGCGGCAGCGGGAACGGGGTCAGGGAGAACGGCCCGACCCGCGCCGGACGGCCGAGGTCGTGCACCTCGAACACGGTCGCGGGGTCCGGCCGGGGCTCCAGGGCGCGTAGGACGTCCAGCACACCCGGCTCGCAGTAGAGGGGGATCTTGGGCGCGTCCGGGGCCTCGTAGTGCCGGACGCGGGCCAGTGCGCTGAGGTCCACGCAGTGGTCCGGGTGGCGGTGGGTGACGATCACGGCGTCGACCTCGCCGTGCGGGCAGTGCTCCAGCAGGGCGCCGACGGTGCCGTAGCCCAGATCCAGTACGACGCGGAAGTCCTCGTGCGTGAGGAGGAAGCCGGCGCACGCGCGGCCCGGCTCCGGCCACGCGCCGCAGCTGCCGAGGACGATGAGCTCGCTCATGGCAGCAGTGTCCGGGAACGTCGGTGGCGGCCGGTAGCGTGCTGGGCGTGTTCACCGTCTCCACAGTCAACGTCAACGGCATGCGCGCCGCCGCCAAGAAGGGGTTCGTCGAGTGGCTCGCCGCCAGCGGGTCCGACGTCATCCTCTGCCAGGAGGTGCGCGCCGAGGCCGGGCAGCTCCCCAAGGACGTCGTCGCGCCGGCGGGGTGGCACGCGCACCACGCGCCGTCCGCGGTGAAGGGCCGCAACGGCGTCTCCGTCTACAGCCGGGCCGAGCCGTCGGAGGTCCGCGTCGGCTTCGGCGAGGCCGAGTTCGAGGACAGCGGGCGCTACCTCGAGGTGCACCTGCCCGGCGTGGTCGTGGCCAGCCTGTACCTGCCGAGCGGCGACGTGGGGACGCCGCGCCAGGACGAGAAGGAACGCTTCATGGCCGCGTTCCTGCCGTACCTGGTCGAGCTGCGGGGCAAGGCCGAGGCGGCGGGCTGCGAGGTCGTCGTCGGCGGTGACTGGAACATCGCGCACGCCGAGATCGACCTGAAGAACTGGAAGGGCAACCAGAAGAACTCCGGCTTCCTGCCCGAGGAGCGGGCCTGGATGAGCCGCGTGTTCGGCGAAGCCGGGTACGTGGACGTGCAGCGCAAGCTCGACCCGGAGGGGCCCGGCCCGTACACGTGGTGGTCCTACCGCGGCAAGGCCTTCGACAACGACGCCGGCTGGCGCATCGACTACCTGGTCACGACGCCCGGCCTGGCCGAGAAGTGCACGTCGGTGGTGGTGGAGCGGGCGCCGAGCTACGAGCTGCGGTGGTCCGACCACGCCCCGGTGACGGCGACGTTCGACTTTTCTCCGGAATAGCCGGAATGTCCGGATGAACACGGGTGTTGTCCCTGGCACACCGACTGATTGGGGGCAGCTCGTGTCATTCGTGATGACCGCTTCCGAGCGTGAGGATTTCCTGGCCGGCGTGCACATCGGCGTGCTGGCCGTCGAGCGGGACGGAAGGGCGCCGCTGGCCGTGCCGATCTGGTACGACTACCGGCCCGGTGGCGACGTTCTGCTGTGGATGGAACGCGGGACGGTGAAGGAGAAGCTGGCGCGCAAGGCGGGCCGGCTCAGCCTGACCGTGCAGAACGAGAACTGGCCGTACAAGTACGTGACGATCGAGGGACCCGTCGTGGCCAACGACGACCCGCCGACGCGCGAGGAGGCCCTCGCGATCACCGCCAGGTACCTCCCGGAGCCCGACGCGCGCGCCTACGTGGACGACGCGCTGGGGGAGAAGTCGCTGCTGGTCCGCGTGCGCCCGGAGAAGTGGCTGAGCAACGACCAGAGCAAGTCCTGACTCGCCGTCGCAGTAGTTCGCAAGTAGTTTGAAACTATGACCGCACCGGAGGTCAACCTCTCCGACCTGCTCAACAAGCCCAAGGACACCTTGAGCAAGCTGCGGCGTGCCCGGACGCTGCGGGTGCACCGCCGCGCGGCGGACGAGGAAGACCTCGTCCTGACCACGTCGAGCCGGGCCGAGCAGGCGGACGAAGCCGCGTCCGCCACCACCCGGCTGTTCCTGGCGCTGATGAAGCACGACGACCAGATCCGGTCCCTGGTCACCGAGGTCGTGCCAGACGCCTTCCCGTGGGTGCGCTTCCTGCCGCGCGAGGACGTGCAGGCCTTCGTCGTCGAACTCGTCGACGCGCTCGAAGGTGCGGAGGCCTTGCGCAATCCGGCTCCCGTGGCTCAGGTCATCACCTCGTGGCGGCACACGGCGGAGGTCTACGCCGATCCCGAGCTGCTCGCCGTGCTGCAGCGGGACGGAGACGACTTCGGCCCGGTCCCAGCTCCGGGGGCAGCGGACGCGTGAGCCCCAAGCGTGGTGACCCGGTCGCTCCGCCTGCCGTCGGCGGCGAGTGGGAGATCCGGTTCAGCACCACGGAAGCCGTCAAGGGCCGGCACGAACTCGAAGCGGCGGCCCGGGGGAACCTGCGGAAGGCCTGGGAGACCATGCGGACGGACCCCGGTCCGGGCCCCGGGAAGCCGACCAGCCGCCACCACCAGCTCAAGGGCGGACTCGCGCACGGGACGCACCAGGGGCGCAGCCTCCCGCGGTGGCAGTTGGAGGTGACCGGCGCGGCCCGGGTCTGGTACCTCCTCGACGAGCCGCGGCGGACGGTCTGGGTTCAGCACGCGGGCGTCGGGCACCCGAAGCAGACCGACTAGCGCGAGCCGTCTGAGCTGGCACGTCGTGCTTGGTGCTGGTTCGGGTGTGGCCCCCGTGTCCCCGGCACTCCGTTGGGCGCTACTCTCTGCCCCGCACGTGATCAAAAACGATCGGCCTTGACACGGTCGGTAGTTTTCACGCTGGTAACCGTCGCCCATTAGGGTGACGCACACCTTGGAACGGCAGTCTCGTCTCAGGAGGCACACCGGTGCGCAACCGAACAGTGCACGTACTGCGGGCCGGCCTGGTCCTGGCGGTCTTCGCGACCGCGACCACCACCGGCGTCGCCGCGGCGTCGCCGGCCACCCAGGCCGAACCGACCGGCGTCTCGTTCGGCCTGCTCGGCCCCGTCGGCCTCGCCGCGGTCCTGCTCGGCATCATCGGCATGGCACTGGGCATCGTGCGCCAGCGCCGCAAGGCCCAGGCGGAGGCCGTCGTCCCCGTCGTCGTCGAGGCCCCCGAAGAGCCCACGCGCCCGGCCCTGACCCCCTACCGGCGTCCCCAGGTCTGACCCGTCCGCAGTACGACGGTTACCCAGGCGCCCACGAGCAAAACGTAGAGCGCCACCGCGGCCCCGCCGAACAACGCCGAACCGGTCACCGCGGCCAGCGCGCTCGTGCCGGTGACGCAGGTGCCGACGGGGAACGTGAAGCTCCACCAGGTGAGTGAGAACGGCATCCCGGCGCGCACGGTCCGCAACGTGACCGCCGCCGCGATCGCCAGCCACAGCATCGCGAACCCCCACGCGGCGAGGCCGTAGAACAACCCGAACGCCTCCGCCGCGGCCCCGAACGGCAGCACCCCCGGCGCGGCAGCGCCCAGCAGGTTCGCCGCGGTGATCGACTGGCCCAGCGGCCCCAGCACGATCCACAGCGCGGGCACCCGGGCGGCCTCCGTCCCCGCGGTCACCAGCCGGTGCCAGATCTGCGGCAGCAGCACGACCGTGGCGAACAGGCTGATCCCGAACATCGCGTAGCACGCCAGCAGCAGCGCCAGCCGTGGCTGCCCGGCCGGCAGGTGCGGCACGAGCGCGGCGCCGGTGGCCGCCGAGACCATCGGCGGCACGACCGGCATCAGCCAGCCCGCGAACGGCTCCGCGGCCGGGATGCGGCCGGTGATCATCCGGTACGGCACGCCCACCGCGGTCACCAGCCCCAGCGCCGTGCCCGCGGTCCACAGCACCGCGCCGGCCACCAGCGCCGGGCCGGTGCCGATCCAGTCCCGGCCAAGGGCCACCGCGCCCGCGCCGATCGTCAGCAGCGCCATCGGCGGCGCGCCCCAGAAGTGCACCAGCACCGGGTCGCGCAGGTGCCGGTGCTGCCGCCGCCGGTCCGCGACCAGCTGCCAGACCAGCACCACCAGCCACACCGCGGCCAGCGCCCACACGACCGTGACCACCGGCCGCAGCACCGACAGCGGCGCCGGGAGGGCAGTCGCGACGATGCCGCTGCCCATCACGGAAGCGAACCAGTTCGGGGTGGTGCCGGGGCGGGACAGGCGCGGCGCGCGTTCGAGCATGCCTCCACGTTCGGTCCACCACGCCGCATCCGGTAGGGATCACCGGCCGATGAGCTCATAACCTGTGTCTATGCCCCTGCGTGTCACCGACCTCGCCGGCTTCGAGCTGCTGCTGTCCGTCGCGCAGCTCGGCAGCATCGGGGCGGCCGCGCGTGCCCACGGGATCTCGCAGCCCGCGGCCAGCGCCCGGATCCGCCAGCTGGAGGCGCAGATCGGCGTCGCGCTCGTCGACCGGTCGCCGCGCGGCTCCCGGCTCACCGACTCCGGCGCGCTGGTGGCCGACTGGGCCCGGCCGGTCGTGGAGGCCGCCACCGACCTGGAAGCCGGGATCGCCGCGCTGCGCGCCCGCCGGGACGAGCACCTGCGCGTGGCGGCCAGCCTGACCGTCGCCGAGTACCTGCTGCCCCGGTGGCTCGCCGCGCTGCGCCGCCTCGACCCGGGCACCGCGGTGGCGCTCACCTCGGGCAACTCGGGGGAGGTCGCCGCGCAGGTGCTGGCCCGCGAGGTCGACCTCGGGTTCGTCGAAGGGCCGGACCTGCCGGCGGGACTCGAGGCCGAGACGGTGGCCGTCGACGAACTCCGGCTCGTCGTCGCTCCCGGCCACCCGTGGGCCCGGCGACGGCGGCCGACGCGGGCGGACGAGCTGGCCGCTACGCCGCTGATCAGCCGGGAACGCGGCTCCGGCACCCGCCGCGCGCTGGAAGTCGCGCTGGCGCCCGCGGAGCTGGCCGAGCCGCTGCTGGAACTTTCGTCGACGACCGCGATCAAGTCGGCGGTCATGGAGGGCATCGGCCCGGCCGTGCTGGGCGCGCACACCGTCGCCGCGGAAATCACGGCGGGCACGCTCGTCGCCGTCGACGTCGGCGGACTCGACCTGCACCGCGAGCTCCGGCTGGTCTGGCGCGCTGGGTCGCGGCTGCGCGGCCCGGCGGCGGACCTCGCTGCGATCGCCGTCCGCGGGGCCTGAGACAATCAGGGTCGTGTCCGAAGCGCCAGAAACCACCGCCCGCCCGCGCGTGCTCTCCGGGATCCAGCCGACCGCCGACTCGTTCCACCTCGGCAACTACCTCGGCGCCCTCCGGCAGTGGGTGCGCATGCAGGACACGCACGAGACCTTCTACATGGTCGTCGACCTGCACGCGATCACGGTCGAGCAGGACCCGAAGGTGCTGCGGCAGCGCACCCGCGTCTCGGCCGCGCAGCTGCTCGCGCTGGGTGTGGACCCGGAGCGCAGCGCGTTGTTCGTGCAGAGTCAGGTGCCCGAGCACGCGCAGCTGTCCTGGGTGCTGGAGTGCCTGACCGGGTTCGGCGAGGCCAGCCGGATGACGCAGTTCAAGGACAAGGCCGCCAAGCAGGGCACCGACCACGCGAGCGTCGGCCTGTTCACCTACCCGGTGCTGATGGCCGCGGACATCCTGATCTACCAGGCGGACGCGGTGCCGGTGGGCGAGGACCAGCGCCAGCACCTGGAGCTGACCCGCAACCTGGCGCAGCGGTTCAACCAGCGCTTCGGCAAGACGTTCACCGTGCCGGAGCCGCACATCGTGCAGGGCACGGCGAAGATCTACGACCTGCAGGACCCGGCGGTGAAGATGAGCAAGTCGGCGTCCTCGCCGAACGGCATCATCGAGCTGCTGGAGGACCCGAAGCGCTCGGCTAAGAAGATCCGCTCGGCGGTCACCGACACCGGCCGCGAGGTCAAGTTCGACCGGGAGAACAAGGCCGGCGTGTCGAACCTGCTGTCGATCTACTCGGCGCTGACCGACCGCACGATCGCGGACCTGGAGGCGGCCTACGAGGGCAAGGGGTACGGCGACCTGAAGAAGGACCTGGCCGAGGTCCTGGTCGAGTGGGTCACCCCGATCCAGGAGCGCGTCCAGTCCTATCTGGACGATGTGGCCGAACTGGACAAGGTCCTGGCCCGCGGCGCGGAGAAGGCGCGCGAGGTGTCGTCGCGGACGCTGGCCCGGGTGTTCGACCGCGTCGGATTCCTGCCGCCCGCGTCCTGACGTCCACAGTGGACTCGCCCCGGCCCCGAATTGCGAGGTCGGGGCGGGGTCGTTAGCGTTTTCCCGTGGCGGAAGAGAAGGAAAAGCTGGTCCCGCGGCTGCGCCGGAAGTACCCGTGGCTCGATCACCTGGTGCGGGCCAACGACGCGTTCGGTGAGCGCTACGGCAACCACTACGCGGCGGCGATCACGTATTTCAGCGTGCTGTCGTTGTTCCCGCTGCTCATGGTCGGGTTCTCGATCGCCGGGTTCGTGCTGGCGAACAACGAGGCCGCCCTGAACGAGCTGCGTGACGGGATCGTGTCGTCGACGCCGGCGGGCATCGGGGACTTCGTCGCGAACATCGTGGACACGGCGTTGAAGTCGCGCGGCGGCACGGGGGTGTTCGGTCTGCTGCTGGCCCTGTACTCGGGGATCGGCTGGATGAGCAACCTGCGGGACGCGCTGACCGCCCAGTGGGGACAGGAGAAGAAGAGCCGCCCGATCGTCTCGACGACGATCAAGGACCTGCTCGCGCTGGCCGGGCTCGGGCTGGCGCTGGTGGTGTCGTTCGGCCTGACCGCGATCGGCGGTGGGGTCGGCAACCTGATCCTGCGGTGGGTCGGCCTGGACGACCAGGGGTGGGCGGTGTTCATCCTCCGCCTGGCGACGATCCTGTTGTCGCTGCTGGCGAACATGCTGGTGTTCCTGTGGGTGCTGTCGCGGCTGCCGCGGGAGAAGGTGTCGGCGCGCAGCGCGATCAAGGGCGCCGCGATCGCCTCGGTGGGTTTCGAGGTGCTGAAGCAGGTCGGTTCGATCTACCTGGCGAGCGTGACCAGTTCGCCGAGCGGGGCCCTGTTCGGGCCGATCATCGGTCTGCTGGTGTTCGCCAACCTGGTGTCCCGGTTCCTGCTGTTCGTGACGGCCTGGACGGCGACCGCGCGGGAGAACCTCGTGACGACGGTCGAGCCCCCGCCACCGGCGGTCATCCGCCCGACGGTGGAGGTGCGGCGCGGCCCCGGCGCGGGCGCCGTGGCAGGAGCGTTCAGCGCCGGTGCGATGCTGGCCTGGCTCGGTCGGCGCCGGCGGTAGCAGCGCGGCTCCCGCACAACAGCGCCGGCCGGTCCGAAGGCCGTCAGTAGGCCTGCGGCCCCTGCCCCTTCTTGCGGTGGTGCCCGATCACGAACCCGGCCACGATGATCACCGCCACCACCAGCGTCAGGATCCACCCCGTCACTCCGAACGGATCCTTCTCCCCGGCGGCGGCCCCGGCGTCGGAGACACCGGCGACGTCCGAGGTGCTGCCCGCGGTCTCCTCCGACACGACGGGCGACACCAGGTGCCCGACGGGCGAGGCGTTGGACCGGGCCAGCGCGAAGCCGTAGTCCAGCAGCGCCTTGGCCTGGTTCACCACCGGGGTCGGGCGGTTCTCGGCGCGCATCAGGACCACTGCGACGCGACGGCCGTTCTGCTCGGCGCCGCCGACGTAGGTGTGGCGGGCGTCGTCGGTGAAGCCGGTCTTGCCGCCGAGGAACCCGTTGTAGGTGCCGAGCAGCTTGTTGTCGTTGACGATCGAGAACGCCGGTTTGCCGGGCTGCGCCGGGATCTGGACCGCGCGGGTCGCGATCGAGTCGGCGAACTCGGGCTGCTTCATGGCGTAGTTGAAGATCAGGCTCATGTCGTAGGCCGACGCCGACATGCCCGGGCCGTCGAGGCCGGACGGCGTCGCGGCGCGGGTGTCCGTCGCGCCGAGTTCCGCGGCCAGCTCGTTCATCTTCCGCACGGTCGCAGGCACCCCGCCCAGCGCGGTCGCGAAGGCGTGGGCGACGTCGTTGCCGGAGTGCATCAGCAGGCCGTGCAGCAGCAGGTCGACGGTGTAGCGCCCGCCCGCGACGAGGCCGACGCAGGTGCACTCCTGGCTGGCGTCCTCGACCGTCGGGACGATCACCTGGTCCGGCTTGAGGTCGCGGATCACCACGAGCGCCAGCAGCGTCTTGATCAGCGACGCCGGGCGCTGCCGGGCGTGCGGGTTCTTCGCGGCGAGCACCTCGCCGGTTTCGAGGTCCTGCACCACCCAGGACGCGGCGGTGGTGTCGGGCGGAACGGCGGCGCCGGACGGGTAGACGACACCGCACTCGCCCATCCGAGCCCCGCCGACGGCCGCCTTGGGCACCGGAAGGGGAGCGGGCGAGGCGACGCCGGGCGGTGGCTGTTCGGAGGTGTCCACCGGCGGGGGTGGCACGACCGCGTCAGGGCAGACGGCGGGAGCGGCCGCCGCGGTGCCGGCGAACGGCACGAGACCGGACAACACAACCAGAACGAGGGAGAGCAGAAAACCGCGTCGCACCAAAGCAGGCTAGAGGACGCGCGTACCGGTTCCCCGGCGCGGCGCCCTGATCCGATCGGGGGATACTCGGAGCATGTCTCGACGTGTGGCGTGGTTCCTGCTGGCTTTCGGGATCTGGTCCTGGGTCATCTGGATCACGTTCGTGAAGAACCTGTGGGCCAGCGAGAACTCGTGGGGGCCGGACGGGTCGGCCACCGGGTTCTTCGTGGTGCACCTCATCCTGGCGATCGTGAGCTTCACGCTGGGAACGATCATCGGGATCATCGGATGGCGCGGGCTGCGCACGAAGCGCCCCGAAAAGGTCGACGCCTGACCGGCTGGCAGTGGGTGCTGGAGCATCGCGCCGCCGAACGTGCGGGGTAGCCGCTTGCGGTGAGTGGATAGCTCTCCTGGAGAAGGGCGTCCCGTAGAGCCGGCCCGGCGCGGCGCTGTCGCGACATGGCTAAGCGCCGCCAGGCTTGATCCCGCCCCCGCTGTCGAACGACCGGCGGGCCGAATTCGTCGGCACCCTGGCCACGCTTGCCCGTGCGCTCGGCTTCACCTTGGAACCCGCCGTCGCGCGCGGGCCGTTGCCCACCGTCTTCCGGAAGTAGGCGGAACCCATCCGTTTGCGATCGCATCCAAGCGGCATCGATCACACGGATGGGGGATCATGTTCCGACTTTCCAGGCTCCTCCCGGCGGCCGTCGCTGGTCTGCTGGCCGTCGGGCTCGCCCCAGCCCACGCACAGGCACAGGCGCAGCCCGAAGCGCAGCAACCCGCCTACGCCCCGACCATGCTCGTCCTCGACGGGTCCGGCTCGATGAAACAGGCGGACGCCACCGGCACCAAGATGGACGCCGCGAAGAGCGCCCTCCGCCGGTTCATCGGGTCGGCTCCCGCGGAGGCTGAAGTGGGCCTCACCGTCTACGGCACCCGCACCGGCTCGTCCGACGCCGAGAAGGCCCAGGGCTGCCAGGACGTCCAGGTCCTCAGCCCCCCGAAGACCATCGACAAACCCGCCCTCACCGCGGCCGTCGACGGCATCCAGCCCAGCGGCTACACCCCGATCGGCACCGCCCTGCGCACCGCCGCCGCCGCGCTCCCGCAGACCGGTCCGCGCGCGATCGTCCTCGTCTCCGACGGCGAGGACACCTGCGCCCCGCCCGACCCGTGCGAGGTCGCCAGGGAACTGACCGCCCAGGGCGCCAAGGTCGTCGTGCACGCGGTCGGCTTCGACGTCGACGCCAAGTCCCGCGAGCAGCTCACCTGCATCGCCCAGGTCACCGGCGGCACCTACAGCGACGCGCCCGACGGCAAGACCCTGGAGCGCATCCTGCCGCGCGTCTCCGCCACCGCGCTGCGCACCTACGAGCCCGCGGGCACCCCGATCGCCGGCGCCGCGAGCTGGGACACCGCGCCGGTCGCCGCCTCCGGCCAGCACCTGGACACCCTCGGCCAGAAGGAAACCCGCTACTACGCGGTCGACGTCCCGCAGGGCGCCACCGCCTACTTCAGCGGCACGATCTCCTTCCCCCGCCTGCCCGGCGTCGACCGGCTCGACGACATCAACTCGCTCCAGCTGCGCGTCTACGGCGCGGGCGGCGAGGACTGCCACGCCTTCCTGTCCGAGCAGGCGACCATGTCCAGCGACGGCGTCGCCCTCACGATCGCCAAGGCCTGGGACGGCGCCACCGAGCCGAAGAAGGGCAGCGGCAGCACCGACAACTGCCGCGGCGGCGGGCGGTACTACTTCGCCTTGACCTGGGACCGCGTGTCGGCCGAGGTGCCCGAGCGGCTGCCGGTCGAACTGCTCGTCGGCGTCGAGCCCGCGGTCGCCGACGGTGGCCCCGAGGCAGTCCTGCCCACCACCGCGTTCACCGAACCCACCGGCGCCGGCACGCCCGTGGTCGGCGGCGGCTCGTTCAACGTCGCCGCCCCGCTGACGGGCAGCGGCCGCTACACCGACACTCTCCAGCGCGGCGAGTACGTGTTCTACCGCGTCAAGCTGGGCTGGGGCCAGGGCCTGGCCTACCGCGTCCACTTCGGACAGGCGGGCGGCAGCGGCGTCGACAACGTCTCGAACATCGCCACCACCGCCTACAACCCGTACCGCGCCGAGATCGACTCCGACACCACGGTCTTCACCGGCTCCGGCGGCGTGCTGCCGACCCAAGACGCGATCGCCACCGCGCCCGTGCGCTACCACAACCGCGAGGCCGACGACTCGACGGTGCGCACGCAGGCCGTCGCGGGCTGGTACTACATCGCGGTCAAACTGGGCGCGACCTTCGACGAGGGCGACAACGTCCCGGCCCCGGTCACGCTGGACCTCACGGTGGCAGGCACGCCGGAACCCGGCCCGGCCTACACCGGCCCGAGCGGGGGCGTCTTCGGCGACGACCAGCCCACCGAAACCGCTGAGGCCACGCCCCTCGCCGAGGCCACCGGCGAAGGCACGCCCGTCTGGCCGTTCTGGCTCGGCGGCGCGGCCGTCGTGGTCGTGGCCGCGATCATCGTGCTCGCCGTCCGCGGCCGCCGCACCTGACCGACGCACCACCAACGAGAGAGGCCCCCTCGCCACCAGGGCGAGGGGGCCTCTTCCACAGGAACCTCAGACGCGCTTGAACAGCAGCGCGCGCTTTACCTCCTGGATCGCCTTCGTCACCTGGATGCCACGCGGGCACGCGTCGGTGCAGTTGAAGGTCGTGCGGCAGCGCCACACGCCCTCGGCGTCGTTCAGGATGTCCAGCCGCTCCTCGGAGCCCTCGTCACGGCTGTCGAAGATGAACCGGTGGGCGTTGACGATCGCCGCCGGGCCGAAGTACGACCCGTCGTTCCAGTACACCGGGCACGACGAGGTGCACGCCGCGCACAGGATGCACTTGGTGGTGTCGTCGAACCGCTCGCGGTCCGCCGCCGACTGGATCCGCTCGCGCGTGGGCTCGTTGCCGTAGGTGATCAGGTACGGCTTCACCGCCCGGTACGCCTCGAAGAACGGCTCCATGTCGACGTAGAGGTCCTTCAGCGTCGGCAGGCCCTTGATGGGGGCCACGGTGACGGTGGTCTCCTTGCCGTCCTTCGCCAGCAGGTCCTTGACGAGCACCTTGCAGGCCAGCCGGTTGATGCCGTTGATCTGCATCGCGTCCGAACCGCAGATGCCGTGCGCGCACGACCGGCGGAACGACAGCGTGCCGTCCACGTAGTTCTTGATGTTGAACAGCAGGTTCAGCACCCGGTCGGTCGGCAGCGCCGGGACCTCGTAGGACTCCCAGTGCGGCGCGTCGTCGATCTCCGGGTTGAACCGCTGGATCTTCACCGTGATGGTGACCGAGCCCTCGGGCGCGGGAATGCCGTTCACGGTCTTCTGTTCGGCTACCGCGGTCATGTCAGTACTTCCGCTCCATCGGCTCGTACCGGGTGAAGGTCACCGGCTTGTAGTCCAGCCGGATGTCGGCCATGAACCCGTTGATGCCCAGCGGGGCGTCCGGGTCGGGCGTTTCCGGCAGCATCTTGTACGACATCGAGTGCCGCATGAAGTTGACGTCGTCGCGGTTCGGGTAGTCCTCGCGGGCGTGCCCGCCGCGGGACTCCTTGCGCGCCAGCGCCGCGTTGACCAGCGCCTCGGCCAGGTCGAGCAGGAAGCCCAGCTCGATCGCCTCGAGCAGGTCGGTGTTGTACCGCTTGCCCTTGTCCTGGATCGAGATCCGGCCGTAGCGCTCCTTGAGCCGCTGCACGTCGGTCAGCGCGGTCTTCAGCGTGTCCTCGGTGCGGTACACGGCCGCGTTGGTGTCCATGGTCTGCTGCAGCTCGGTGCGGATGTCCGCGACCCGCTCGCCACCGTGCGCGGTGCGCAGGTGGTCGACCATGCCCTCGACCATCTTGGCCGGGTTCTCCGGCAGCTCGACGAAGTCGTGGTTGTTGGCGTACTCGGCGGCGGCGATGCCGGCGCGGCGGCCGAACACGTTGATGTCCAGCAGCGAGTTGGTGCCCAGCCGGTTCGCGCCGTGCACCGACACGCACGCGACCTCGCCGGCGGCGTAGGCGCCGGGCAGGACGGTGTCGTTGTCGAGCAGGGCCTCGCCGTGCACGTTCGTCGGAATGCCGCCCATCGCGTAGTGCGCGGTCGGGTACACCGGCACCGGCTCCTTCACCGGGTCCACACCCAGGTAGGTGCGGGCGAACTCGGTGATGTCCGGCAGCTTCGTCTCCAGGACCTCGGCGCCCAGGTGGGTGCAGTCGAGGAGCACGTAGTCCTTGTGCGGGCCGGCGCCGCGGCCTTCGAGGACCTCCAGGACCATCGACCGGGCGACGATGTCGCGCGGCGCGAGGTCCTTGATGGTGGGGGCGTAGCGCTCCATGAACCGCTCACCCGAGGCGTTGCGCAGGATCGCGCCCTCACCGCGGGCGCCCTCCGTGAGCAGGATGCCGAGGCCGGCCAGGCCGGTCGGGTGGAACTGGTAGAACTCGATGTCCTCCAGCGGCAGGCCCTTGCGGTAGTAGATGCCCATGCCGTCGCCGGTGAGGGTGTGCGCGTTCGACGTGGTCTTGAAGACCTTGCCGAAGCCACCGGTGGCGAACACGACGGCCTTCGCCTGGAAGACGTGGATCTCGCCGGTCGCGAGCTCGTAGGCGACCGCGCCGGTGGCGACGGGCCCGTTCTCGGTCTCGGTCGTGATCATGTCGAGCACGTAGAACTCGTTGAAGAACTCGATCCCGTGCTTGACGCAGTTCTGGTACAGCGTCTGCAGGATCATGTGACCGGTGCGGTCGGCCGCGTAGCAGGCCCGGCGCACCGCGGCCTTGCCGTGGTCACGGGTGTGCCCGCCGAACCGGCGCTGGTCGATCTTGCCTTCCGGCGTCCGGTTGAACGGCAGGCCCATCTTCTCCAGGTCGAGCACGGCGTCGATGGCCTCCTTGGCCATGATCTCCGCCGCGTCCTGGTCGGTCAGGTAGTCGCCGCCCTTGACCGTGTCGAAGGTGTGCCACTCCCAGTTGTCCTCCTCGACGTTGGCCAGGGCGGCGCACATGCCGCCCTGAGCCGCGCCGGTGTGGGAGCGGGTCGGGTAGAGCTTGGTGAGGACCGCGGTGCGGGCCCGCTGGCCCGCCTCGATGGCGGCGCGCATCCCGGCGCCACCGGCGCCCACGATCACCACGTCGTACTTGTGGAACTGCATGTCCGCTTCTTCCTCGGGTGGTGGTGGGTCAGCTGCCGGCCATGTCGGGGTCGAAGGTGAAGATCACCAGGGTGCCCACGAACAGGATGATGACCATCGACACGTAGAGCACGATCTTCAGCCAGAAGCGCGTGCTGTCCTTGCGCGCGTAGTCGTCGATGACCGTCCGGAGGCCGTTGCCGCCGTGCAGCTGGGCCAGCCACAGCATCGCCAGGTCCCAGAACTGCCAGAACGGCGAGGACCAGCGGCCTGCGACGAAGCCCCAGTTGATCCGGTGCACGCCGCCGTCGAGGATGTTCATGATGAACAGGTGGCCGAGCACCAGTACGACCAGTGCGAGGCCGGAGATCCGCATGAACAGCCAGCTGTAGAGCTCGAAGTTGCTGCGGCGGGCGGCGGGGCGCCGCGGCGAGCGCGGCTTGTCGAGTGCGAGGGTCTCGGTTGCCATCTCTCGCTCAGCCTCCGAACATTTCCGACACCGTGCGCCACATCATCGCGATGGCACCGGGGATCATGACGAGCACCCAGATGACGGCGACCGTCCACAGCATGTGCTTCTGGTACTTGGTGCCCTTCGACCAGAAGTCGACCAGCATGACCCGGATGCCGTTCAGCGCGTGGAACAGCACGGCGCCGACCAGGCCGACCTCCATGAGGTTGACCAGCGGGGTCTTGTAGGTCTCGATGACCTCGTTGTACGTGTCGGGGGAAACCCGGACCAGCGCGGTGTCGAGGACGTGGACGAACAGGAAGAAGAAGGTGAGCACGCCCGTGATCCGGTGCAGGACCCAGGACCACATGCCCGGGTCGCCCCGGTAGAAGGTCCCGCTCCGGCGTGAGGCACCCGCCCGATCGCTCGCCTCCGCCGCCGTCTGGTCGGCGGCGGTGCTCGCCGTGGTGGACATCGGTGTACGGCCTCCAACGTCGTGGTTGGACTGTGCCCGGCTGACCTGCGAATCCACCGGGCCGCGGGAGCGTCCACCTGGGACTTCGCAGGCGCCCCGGCGGGGTGTTCAAGGCCATCGAGCTTGGATAAAGGGGATGCTAGACCTGCTCGCCATACCGCACTCAACCTGTGGTTGGTGTGTGTGATCGACCAGACACCCTCTGCGTGTCGCAGGTCTCATCCCCGTTAGCACGTCGCCCAAACTTCGCGAAGTGAGGTGAATCTCGCTCACTCGGTCGGGTGGGCGTGACTCAATGTGATTGAACTGTCGCCGTGCCGGAGAACAAGCAAACATTTAGGTTACGTGCTGTGGCTCTGGCATGGCCATTTGCTCACAGGCGGGTACCGTTCGCCCGTCGAGCCCGGCAATGAGCCGGGTCGTTCTCGGGTCCGCTGGAACACCAGCGGGGAGGGAGAGACAGGGTGCGTAAGACGCGTGCCACCACACTGGCTGCCACCGCCATGGCGGCGGCGCTCGCGCTGGCGGGGTGTGCGAAGGACTCCGGCACCAGCGGGAGCAGCAACAACGACAACGCCGCGGCCGGTTCCTGCGTCACGGCACAGGCGCCGGCGGCCACCGCGGCTTCGACGACTTCGAGCGCCGCGGGCGAGCGGGTCGACGCCAGCAAGCTGCGGGTCGCGCTCGCGTTCGACATCGGGGGCCGTGGTGACGCGTCGTTCAACGACGCCGCCGCCGCGGGCGTGGACAAGGCCAAGGCCGACATGGGCGTCACCGACGTCCGGGAGAGCACCGCGTCGCCGACCGAGGACGAGGCCGCCAAGGAGCAGCGCCTGACCCAGCTGGCCGCGGACGGCTACAGCCCGATCCTGGCGATCGGCTTCGCCTACGCGAGCGCCGTGCAGGCCGTCGCCCCGAAGTTCCCGAACACCCAGTTCGCCATCGTGGACGACGACTCGGTGACCGCGCCGAACGTCACCCCGCTGGTGTTCTCCGAGGAGCAGGGCTCCTTCCTGGTGGGTGTCGCGGCGGTCTACAAGAGCAAGAACTGCCACGTGGGCTTCGTCGGCGGCGTGAACACCCCGCTGATCCAGAAGTTCGAGGCCGGCTTCATCGCGGGCGCGAAGGCCGCGTCGAACAAGGTGCAGATCACCAGCGACTACCTGACCCCGGCCGGTGACAACACCGGTTTCCAGGACCCGGCGAAGGGCAACATCAAGGCCGCCGCCGAGTTCTCCGCCGGCGCCGACGTGGTCTACCAGGCCGCCGGCGCCTCCGGCAAGGGCGTCTTCCAGGCCGCGAGCGCGGCCAAGGGCCTCGCCATCGGTGTCGACTCCGACCAGTACAACCAGTCGACCGTCGCCGAGTACAAGGACGTCATCATGACCTCCATGCTCAAGCGGGTCGACGTGGCCGTGTACGACTACATCCGGGCGCTGGCGAGCAACACGCTCAGCTCGCTGCCCAAGCGGTTCGACCTGTCGGTGGACGGCGTCGGCTACTCCACCTCCGGTGGCAAGGTCGACGACATCAAGCCGCAGCTCGAGGGTTACAAGCAGGCGATCATCTCGGGCGCGATCACCGTCCCGACCACGCCGCAGAAGTAGATCTTTTCCAGCCGCGTCCGGGGCTCGGGAGGGTGATCCCTTCCCGGGCCCCGTGCGCCGTTTCCGGGGGTCTCATGACCAACTCTCCACCGGCCGTCGAGCTGCGCGGCATCACGAAGCGCTTTCCCGGCGTGGTCGCCAACTCCGACGTCAACCTGACGGTGGCGTCGGGCGAGGTCCACGCCATCTGCGGCGAGAACGGGGCCGGCAAGTCCACCCTGATGAAGATCCTCTACGGCATGCAGCCGCCGGACGAGGGCACCATCGCGATCAACGGCGAGCAGATCCGGCTGCGCAACCCGCAGGACGCGATCCGCGCCGGCATCGGCATGGTGCACCAGCACTTCATGCTCGCCGACAACCTGACCGTGCGGGAGAACGTCCTGCTCGGCGCCGAGAACCTGCACGGCATCGGCCGCGCGGCGCGCGCGAAGCTGGCCGAGCTGGAGAAGCAGGTCGGGCTGTCCGCGCCGCTGGACGCGCTGGTCGAGACGCTGGGCGTCGCCGACCGGCAGCGCGTGGAGATCATGAAGGTGCTCTACCGCGGCGCGCGGATCGTCATCCTCGACGAGCCGACCGCGGTGCTCGTGCCGCAGGAGGTCGACGCGCTGTTCGAGACGGTGCGCGGCATGCAGGCGCAGGGCTTCACCTTCATCTTCATCTCGCACAAGCTCGACGAGGTCCGCGCGATCGCCGACACGGTCACCGTGATCCGGCGCGGCACCACCGTCGGCACCGCCGACCCGAAGAAGATCTCTTCGCGCGAGCTGGCGGAGATGATGGTCGGGTCCGAGCTGCCCAGCCCGGAGACCCGCGAGTCGACGGTCACCGACCGGGACGTGCTGCGCGTGTCCGGCTTGCGGCTGACCGTCGAAGGCTCCGAGCGCGCGGTGCTCGACGACATCACCTTCACCGTGCACGCGGGCGAGGTGCTCGGCATCGCCGGTGTCGAGGGCAACGGCCAGACCGAACTGGTCGAGACGATCATGGGCATGCGCAAGGCCAGCGGCGGGTCGATCGAGCTGGTCGACGCCGACGGCACGGCACGCGACCTGACCGGGCTCGGCACGCTCGCCCGGCGGGAGGCCGGCATCGGCTACGTGCCCGAGGACCGCACCCGGCACGGCCTGCTGCTGACGCAACCGTTGTGGGCCAACCGGATCCTCGGCT
Source organism: Amycolatopsis sp. NPDC006125 (assembly GCF_040614195.1). Lineage (NCBI taxonomy): Bacteria > Bacillati > Actinomycetota > Actinomycetes > Pseudonocardiales > Pseudonocardiaceae > Amycolatopsis > Amycolatopsis sp. NPDC006125. The sequence goes on along the minus strand of NZ_JBEXTZ010000025.1, from coordinate 4,582 downwards.
ACCAGACCCGGCGGCCGGTCTCCAAGGGCCAGCTGCTCGACATCCCCGGCGCCCGCAAGGACACCGAGCGGATCGTCGCCGAGTACGACGTCCGCACGCCCGGCATCGAGGTGCCCGCGGCGGCCCTGTCCGGCGGCAACCAGCAGAAGCTGGTGGTCGGCCGCGAGCTGTCCGGCAACCCGGTGCTGCTGATCGCCTCGCACCCGACCCGCGGCGTCGACGTCGGCGCGCAGGCGCTGATCTGGGAGCAGATCCGCCAGGCCCGGCACGACGGCCTCGCGGTGCTGCTGATCTCGGCCGACCTCGACGAGCTGATCGGCCTGTCCGACACCATCCGCGTCATGCTGCGCGGACGTCTGGTGAGCGAGGCCGACCCGGCCACCGTCACACCTCAGGAACTGGGCTCTGCCATGACCGGAGCGGAGGAAGCCGCGTGACCTCCTGGCGCACCAAGGTGCTGCCGCCCCTGCTGGCGATCGTCTTCTCGGTGCTGATCTGCTCGATCGCACTGCTGATCTCCGGAGCCGATCCGCTGCAGGCCTACGGCACCATGATCGGTCAGCTGTTCAAGGGCACCACCGCCGTGGACACCGTGAACCTGGCGACGGTCTACTACCTGTCCGGGCTCGCGGTGGCCATCGGCTTCCAGATGAACCTGTTCAACATCGGTGTCGAGGGCCAGTACCGCTTCGCGGCCGTCGTCGCCGCGATCGTCGGCGGGGCGTTCGTGCTGCCGCCGGTGATCCACGTCGTCTTCATCATCGGAGTCGCGGCGCTGGCCGGCGCGATCTACGCGGCGGTGCCGGCGATCCTCAAGGTGACCCGCGGCGTCAGCGAGGTCATCTCGACGATCATGCTCAACGCGATCGTCGGCGGCATCGTGGCGTTCCTGATCAACCCTGACCAGTTCGGCGTGCTGACCGGGAACAACCTCAAGACCGAGGAGATCGCCCCGTCCGGCCGGGTGCCGAACATCCCGATCGGCGGCGGCGAGCTGTTCGGGTTCGTGATCATCGCCGCGGTCATCGGGTTCGCCTACTGGTTCATGCTCAACCGCACCCGGTTCGGCTTTGAGTTGCGGGCCAGCGGCGAGTCGACCACGGCGGCGGCCGCGGGCGGCGTCAACGCGAAGAAGATGACGTTGATCGCGATGCTGCTGTCCGGCGCGGTGGCCGGCCTGGTCGCCGTCCCCGAGCTGGTCGGCCGTGACTTCACCTACGCCATCACCTCCACCCAGGGCTACGGCTTCACCGGCATCGCGGTCGCGCTGCTGGGCCGCAACCACCCCGGCGGCATCGCGCTCGGCGCGCTGCTGTGGGCGTTCCTGGACAAGTCGGCGGTGTCGCTGGAACAGGTCGACGTGCCGAAGGAGATCGCGACGATCATGCAGGGCGCGATCGTGCTGTCGGTCGTCGTGGCGTACGAGATCGTGAAGCGGGCCGACCTGGCCGCCGCCCAGCGCCGCGTCGGCCGCGCGCTGTCGGGCGGGCGTCCCGCTTCGGTGAGTGAAGGGGGTGCGGTGTGAGTCTCGCGACGGAAACCGCGGCGCCGCTGACCGTGCCGCCCGCTCCGCGCAAGCGCCGGATCCCCGGCTGGGCGCGGGGGATCATCTGGGCGATCGGGATCGTCGCGGTGCTGTCCACCGCGTCGTACCTGACCGGGGTCAACACGCTGACCTCGACCAACACCGCGCAGACCGCGCTGCGGCTCGCGCTGCCGATCTTGCTGTGCGCGCTCGGCGGTCTGTGGTCCGAGCGCGGCGGCGTGGTCAACATCGGGCTCGAGGGCATGATGATCCTCGGCACCTGGGGTGCGGCGTGGGGCGCCTACTACGGCGGCCCGTGGGCCGGCCTCGGCGCGGCGATCGTGTTCGGCGCGCTCGGCGGCCTGCTGCACGCGATCGCGACGGTGACGTTCAACGTCAACCACATCGTCTCCGGTGTGGCGATCAACCTGCTCGGGCTCGGCGTCGCCAAGTACCTGGCGACGCTGATCTTCGAGCCGTTGTCCGGCAACCCGCGGCAGTCGCCGACGGTGCCGACGTTCGACACCTACTCGGCGACGTTCCTGTCGAACTGGCTCACCGACCTGGAGGACCAGCAGCGGGTGTTCATCTCGGACGCGGCCGGCCTGCTCAACGGGCTCGTCACCGGGGTGGCGCCGCTGACGATGATCGCGATCCTGCTGGTGCCGGTGAGCTACCTGGTGCTGTGGCGGACGCGGCTCGGACTGCGGCTGCGGTCGTGCGGGGAGAACCCGGTGGCGGCCGAGTCGCTGGGCATCAACGTGTACGCGCACAAGTACCTGGGCGTGCTGGTCTCCGGTGGCCTGGCCGGTATGGGCGGCGCGTCGCTGGTGCTGCTGCAGGGCGGTGGCGGTTACCTGGAGAACCAGACGAACGGCCGCGGGTACATCGGTCTGGCCGCGATGATCTTCGGCAACTGGCGGCCGGGTGGCCTGCTCGGCGGCGCGGCGCTGTTCGGGTACGCGGACGGTCTGCAGCTCTCCGGCGGTGGCCGGGCGGTGCTCGCGCTGCTGTACGGCGTGGTGCTGCTGCTGTTCGTGATCGTCGTGGTGCAGCTGATCCGCCGCCAGTGGATCGCGGCCGCGCTCGGCGTGGTCGGCGCCGGTGTCCTGTACTGGATCTACTGGTCGAACGACACGCTGCCGAGCGAGCTGACCCCGTACACCGCGCACGTGGTGACGTTGATCGTGCTGGCGGTGGCGTCGCAACGGCTGCGGCCGCCGAAGGCCGGCGGTGCCCGGTACCGGCGTGGCGAGGGGGACTAGTGAGCGAGATCGACTGGGAGGCGTTGCGCGCTCAAGCCGTCGAGGCGGCGAAGAGCGCGTACGCGCCCTACTCGGGGCTGCACGTCGGCGTGGCCGGGCTCGTGGACGACGGCCGGGTGGTCGTCGGCTGCAACGTGGAAAACGCTTCCTACGGGCTCGGGTTGTGCGCGGAGTGCACCATGGCCGGGCAGTTGCGGTTGAGCGGCGGTGGTCGCCTGGTGGCGGTGGCGTGCCGGTCCGGCAGCGGTGATCTGCTGATGCCGTGCGGCCGGTGCCGGCAGATCCTGTTCGAGCTGGGCGGCGGTTCGTGCCTGGTGGACACCCCGTCCGGGGTCCTGCCGATGACCTCGGTGCTGCCGGACGCGTTCGGTCCCGCGGACCTGCCGTGAAAGCGTTTGCGGCGGTCGACGTCATCCGGGCCAAGCGGGACGGCGGCGCGCTGAGCGACGAGCAGATCCGCTGGGTCGTGGACGCCTACACGCGTGGCGAGGTGGCCGAGGAGCAGATGGCCGCGCTGGCGATGGCGGTGTTCCTGCGCGGGATGGACGCGCGGGAGACGGCGACCTGGACCGGCGCGATGATCGACTCGGGTTCGCGGTTGTCGTTGCGCGTGGACCGGCCGACGGTGGACAAGCACTCGACGGGCGGGGTCGGCGACAAGATCACCTTGCCGCTGGCCCCGCTGGTCGCCTCGTGCGGCGCGGCGGTGCCCCAGCTCTCCGGGCGGGGGCTGGGGCACACCGGCGGGACGCTGGACAAGCTGGAGTCGATCCCCGGCTGGCGGGCCGCGCTGTCGGTCGGCGAGATCACGGCGCAGCTGAACTCGGTCGGCGCGGTGATCTGCGCGGCGACCTCCGGGTTGGCCCCGGCGGACCGGAAGCTGTACGCGCTGCGGGACGTGACGGGCACGGTCGAGTCGGTGCCGTTGATCGCCAGCTCGATCATGAGCAAGAAGATCGCGGAGGGCTCGGCAGGCCTGGTCCTGGACGTGAAGACGGGGTCCGGGGCGTTCATGAAGTCGCGTGAGCAGGCGCTGGAGCTGGCCAGGACGCTGGTCGAGATCGGCTCGGCGCACGGCGTGGCGACGACCGCTTTGCTGACGGACATGAACACGCCGCTCGGGTCCGCCGTGGGGAATGCGGTGGAGGTCGCCGAGGCCGTCGAGGTGCTGCAGGGCGGCGGGCCGGCGGACGTGGTCGAGCTGACGGTGGCCCTGGCGCGGGAGATGCTGGCGCTCGCGGACATCTCGGTGGACCCGGCTCGGGTGCTGGCCTCCGGTGAGGCGTACGAGACGTGGTGCCGGATGATCACGGCTCAGGGTGGTGATCCTGCCGCGCCGTTGCCGCAACCGGGGCACGTCACGGTGTTCGCTGCGCCGTCGTCGGGTTATCTGTCCGCTTTGGACGCGTACGCCGTCGGGGTGGCTGCCTGGCGGCTGGGTGCCGGCCGCGCGCGCAAGGAGGACCCGGTGCAGCACGCGGCCGGTGTCCGGTGCCTGGCCAAACCCGGTGACCGGGTGGTGGCGGGGGAGCCGTTGCTTGAGCTGCACACCGACACTCCCGATGCGGTGCCGGCCGCACTGGAGGCGTTGAGCGACGCGGTCCAGATCACTGACACACCCCCGGAACCGGGCAACCTGATCCTGCACCGCACCGACTGAGCGGCGCGAAGCCAGGGCTTTGAACAAAACCCGAGCCGGGTGGTCATCCCGTCGCCTGACACGCAACGATCACCTTGAGCCAGGGCCGCAACCCAGGCCGCCAACCGGCGGCCGAACATGCCAACCTTGCGG
>NZ_JBEXTZ010000024.1:0-93301 GCF_040614195.1 Amycolatopsis sp. NPDC006125 | reverse complement strand
TTGATGTCGCAATCCACACCGAACCCGGAGGTCCTCACCCACATCAAGATCATCCTCAGCGTGTCAGCCCATCACCAACGTCCCCGAACAGCACAACTAGGGCGTGGTGAGTTCGGTGTCCACCTGGATCAGGCGGGGTCCGGCGGGGGTGGTCTTCAGCTGGGCGCGCAGGTCGTCCACATCGGACACCGTGGTGGCCGGGACGCCGTAGCCGGTGGCGATCGCGGCGAAGTCCAGGCCGGGGATCTCGGTGCCCGGCACGTCCGTGGTGCCCAGCAGGCCGGCGAACCAGCGCAGCGCGCCGTAGGTGCCGTTGCGCAGGATCACGAACGTCACCGGCACCCGGTAGCGGGCCGCGGTCCACAGCGCGGTGATGCCGTAGTTGGCGGAGCCATCGCCGATGACGCCGACCACCGGGCGGCCGGGCAGGCCCATCGCGACCCCGACCGCGGCGGGCATCCCGAACCCGAGGCCCCCCGCGGCCGGCCAGAAGTAGGAGCCGGGCCGGCGCAGGTCCATCTGCCGCCACCACGCCGAGTTGGTCGACGTGGACTCGACCACGTAGGCGGTGTCGGCGGGCTGGGTCTCGCGCAGCGCGGCGAACACCTGCTCCGGGTGCAGGGCCCGCTCGCCGGTGGCCGCCGCCGGGTTCGGCGCGAACGCCGTCTCCCCCACCTCGCGGGCGGGCAGCCGGGCGAGCAGGCCGTCCAGGACCGCGCCCGCGCTCGCGACGAGCGACTCCCCCATCGGCGCGCGAGCGGCCTCGCCCGGGTCGTCGGTGACCTGGACCAGGGTGGCGCCCTCGGGCAGGAACGGCCCGGGCACGTGCTGGTGGTAGCGGAACACCGGCGCGCCCAGCACGAGGACCAGGTCGTGGCCGTCGAGTTCGGCCGACACCGAGCCGATCCCGGCGGGCAGGACGCCGCGGAACAACGGGTGCCGGTTGGGGAACGGCAGCCGGTGCGGCGACGGCGCCACCCACACCGGCAGGGCACGGTACTCGGCGAAGGCCACCGCGCGGTCGAAGAGCCCGAGTGCGTCGATGTCGCCGCCGAGCACCAGCACCGGGTTGCGCGCGGCGTCGAGCCGCCGGGCGAGGTCGTCGAGCTGGCCCGCGTCCGGCGACAGGCCGCGGCGGACCGTGCGGTCGAGGACCGGGTTGTCGTCGATCTCGGCGGCCCAGTCGTCGTAGGGCACCGACAGGTAGGTGGGGCGGCGCTGCAGTTCGGCCTCGAACACGGCCTGCGCCAGCGAGCGCGGCACGTCGCCGGGGCAGCTGGGCTCGCCGGACCAGCCGACCAGCGGCCGCATCAGCTGGGTGGCGTCGACGTTGGCGAGCATCGCCTCCAGCCCGATCGCCGAGCGGACCTGCTGGCCCGCGGTCAGCACCAGCGGCGAGCGGGAGTAGACGGCGTTGGTGAGGGCGCCCATCGCGTTGCCCGAGCCGGCGGCGGCGTGCAGGTTGACCAGCACCGGGCGGCCGGTGGCCTGGGCGTACCCGTCGGCCATCCCGACCACGACGCCCTCGTGCAGGCCGAGGACGTAGGTGAAGCCGTCGGGCAGTCCGGCCAGGAACGGCAGCTCGTTGGAGCCGGGGTTGCCGAAGATCGTGGTGAGGCCACGGCGTTCCAGGAACTCGTGGGCGACCTTCCGGACTGTCGGCATGCGCGGTGTCCTCCTCGGCACTGGGGGTTGCCCCGAGGGTGGCAGATCATCCGGCCGTGCTCCAATCAATGTTGCCGACCGCCCTCATAGAGAGGATCGATGATGCGGGACTTCGACCTCAACCTCGTGCGGACGTTCGTGCTGCTCTACGAGACGCGCAGCGTGACGGCGACCGCGGAGTCCCTGCACGTCACCCAGCCGACGGTGAGCTACAGCCTGCAGAAGCTGCGCCGCCGCTTCTCCGACGAGCTGTTCCGCCGCACCGGCGGCGGCCTGGCCCCGACCACCACCGCGCAGGCCCTGTACCCGTCGCTGCACCACGCGCTGGCCGAGATCGAGTCCACGCTGAGCGGCGCGCACACCTTCGACCCGGCGACGGCGCGCGCCCGGTTCACGCTGTGCCTGTCGGACCTCGGCGAGGTGTCGCTGCTGCCCCGGCTGATGGCGGCGCTGCCGTCGCGGGCGCCCGGGGTCACGCTGACCGTGCGGCCGCTGGACGTGGACAGCGCGGTGGACCAGCTCGGCCGCGGCGAGATCGACGCGTTCGTGGCGTCGCCGCTGATCAGCTCGCAGCGGGTGGCGCGCATCCCGCTGTTCGCGGAGGGCTACGTCGGCATGGTCGCCGCCGACCACCCGCGGCTGCGCGGCGCTTCGGTGACGCTCGCCGACCTGACGCGGGAGCAGCACATCGCGGTGTTCGGTCCCACCGGGCACCACGGCCCGCGCCGGGCGCTGGAGGCGCGGGGCCTGCTGGACCGGGTGGTGCTGGAGGTGACCCGGTTTTCCACGCTGCCGTACCTGGTGCAGGACAGCGAACTGTTCGCGATGGTCCCGCGGCTGGTGGCGGACGTCTTCGCGGCCGACCACCGCGTGCGGCTGCTGGAGCTGCCGTTCGACATCGAGCCCGCGCAGGTCTCGGTGTACGCGCGGCACGGGCACGCCCGCACCCCGGCGCAGCATTGGCTGACCGAATTCATGCACGAGGTGCTGTCCGAACCGGCGATCCGGGAATCACTCCGGCCGTGACCGCGTTGCCAGCGGAAACCGATCTTGACCGGAAGGACCCCGCGGATGCCGCTGACAGGCGAGTACGAGCCCGGCACGATGACCATGTCCCGCAACCAGGTCGAGCAGATCGAGAGCTCGGGCGGCACGCAGGGCGTCGCGATGCACGGGATGCGGGTGATCGTGCTGACGACGATCGGCCGGAAGTCCGGGAAGCTGCGCAAGGCGCCGCTGATGCGCGTCGAGCACGACGGGGTCTACGCGGCCGTGGCGTCGCTGGGCGGGGCGCCGAAGAACCCGGTCTGGTACCTCAACGCCCTGGCCGATCCGCGGGTCGAGGTGCGCGACGGCGAGCAGGTGTCCGACATGATCGCGCGCGAGGCGGAGGGCGAGGAACGCGAGGTGTGGTGGCAGCGCGCGGTCGAGGTGTTCCCGCAGTACGCGAAGTACCAGGAGTCGACGGAACGGCGGATCCCGGTGCTGCTGCTGGAACCCGCGCCCGCGCCGCACTGACCGCGACCCCGCGGGCTCACGACCCGAAGGCGGTCAGGAACCGGTCCCGGAACGCGCTCATCGGCCAGACCGGCGCGTCCGGGGCCGGGCGGAGCCCGTCCTGCCAGCCCCAGCCGGTGATGCGGTCCAGCACGGCCGGGTCGCGCGCCACCAGCGTCACCGGCACGTCACGGCTCGCGCCCTCGCCGGTGACCGAGGTGTTCGGCTGGTGGTCGCCGAGGAACACCAGCACCAGGTTGTCGTCGCCGAAGGTCTCCACGTACGAGATCAGCGCGGACAGCGAGTACTCGACGGCGTCGCCGTAGGCGGCCCGCACGCGCGCCGGATCGGACCACACCTCGTCCACCGACGGGCCGGTGTGCGTGAACGTCGAGCCGTCGCCGACGGCGCCCCAGTCCACCATCCGCGGCAGCGGCGCCCACGGCCAGTGGCTGGACACCAGGTCGAGTTCCGCCATCAGCGGCGGGTGCCCTGGCGTCATCTCGTTGCGATGGAACGCCGACAGCGTGAACTGGTCGGGCATCGCCGCGTAGGAGAAGTTCGGGCCGCGGTAGCCGATGTTGCGGCCGTCGTAGAGCCGGCCGAACCGGTAGACCGCGCCCTCCGGCCAGTCCGCGCCGTTCTCCGGCTGCACGTTGACCGTGCGCCAGCCCGCCCGCGCGAACGCGCCGGACAGGGTCAGCCGGTCGCTGCCGACGAAGGTGCGGTACCGCTGCTGGTTGTCCACCCACAGCCCGGACTCCATTGTGGAGTGCGCGAGCCAGCTGCCCCCGCCGCTGGTCGAGGAGGTGAGGAACGCGCTGCGTGCGCTGAACCCGGCGGCTCGCAACCGGTCGGCGCCGGAGTCGAGCAACCCGGTCACCCCGGGGTCGTCCAGCGCGACCCGGCCGTAGCTCTCCACGAAGGTGAGCAGGAAGTCCTTGCCCCGCAACAAGGTCAGCAACTCATCGGGCGGGGTGTCGCGGAAGGCGTCGGTGGCCATCTCGGCGGCGAACTCCCGCTGGTCGGCCAGATCCGAAGCGACCGCGCGCACCTCGCGGTAGGCCAGCGCGGCGGTCGCGCGGGACGCCAGCGGCATCCCGGTCAGCGCGGCCGCGATCCAGACGACCGCCAGCACGGCGACCACCCGCGCCGAGACCGCACGGTGGTCCGCGGCGACCCGGGCCAGCCGCATCGCCGCCCAGGTCGTCAGCAGCACCAGCGCGACGGCGGCCAGCACCGCGCCGGCCACGGCGGCCACCCGCGCGAACCCGCCGAGCAGGCTCAGCGCCGGCCCGGCGAAGCTCCAGTCGAACACCAGGCTGAACGGGCGGTCGAACGCGCGGTGGAACCCGATGTCGGCGATCTTGAGCAGCACCAGCACCCCGAGGACCGCGCCGGCCACCGCCGCCACGATCCGCCGTCCGCGCGGCGGCAGGACCAGCACCAGCGCGACGCCGGCCAGCGCCTCCACCGGGATCCGCAGCAACGTCGCCGGCCCGAACAGCGCCAGGTTGTTCGGCACGACCAGCGCGGCGACGACGAGCACGCACGCGAGCACGTCCGCCGCGACCCGGCGCGCGGTCACCGGTTCCGCCACAGCGTCCCCACATCCCGGCCGAACGACCACACCAGCGCCGCCAGCGCGCCCCCGGCCACGACCACCGCCGCGGGCCGGGGCAGCACATCGGCGGCGACCACGACCAGCGCGATGCCCTGCGCAGCCGCGACCGCCTTGCGTGCCAGGTTCGGCGTCAGCGGCCCGCGCAGCCACGGCGCGAGCCACCCGGCCGCCACGAACGCGTAGCGCATCGCGCCGATCATCAGCACCCACGGCCCCAGCGCCAGCGCGACCGGCACGCAGAGCACGAGGATCAGGAACGCGTCCACCTCCATGTCGAACCGCGCGCCCAGCGGCGACACGGTCCCGGTGCGGCGGGCGACCCGGCCGTCGACCGCGTCCAGCGCGAGCGCGACCGCCGCCAGCGCGACCAGCACCGGCCCGGACAACCCGGCGGCGACCAGCGCGACGACACCGCCGACGAGTGTCGCGCGGGTCAGCGTGACCAGGTCCGCGGGCCCCAGCGCGGCCCGGCCGGACCGGCGCAGCGCGGCGCCGAGCAGGCCCAGCAACGCCGCGCCGTAGGCGGCGCCGGCGAGCCAGCCCAGCAGCCCCACGCCCAGGGTCATCGCGAGCACGTTCAGCAGCACGATCAGGCCGCACGCCGCCAGGGCCTGTTCCTGGCCGGCGGCAACCGTGCCACGCTGGGTCTGGACGATCATGGTGATCGTGTCCCTTCGCCGGAGGTGTGCCCATGACACGTGCCGCACGGGCGTTCTGGTTCAACCCGCCGGGGCCGGGTGAGGTCCGGACGGCCCCGCTGCCCGAGCGCGGCCCGGACGAAGTCGAGGTCCGGACGCTGTTCTCGGGTGTGAGCCGGGGCACCGAGACGCTCGTCTTCCGCGGCGCGGTCCCGGCGAGCCAGCACGAGCTGATGCGCGCGCCGTTCCAGGAGGGCGGGTTCCCGGGGCCGGTGAAGTACGGCTACCTCAACGTCGGCGTGGTCGAGGACGGGCCGCCGGAGCTGACCGGGCGCACGGTGTTCACGCTCTACCCGCACCAGACCCGGTTCGTCGTCCCGGCCGGCGCGGTCACACCGGTGCCGGACGCGGTGCCCGCGGGGCGGGCGATCCTGGCCGGCACCGTGGAGACGGCGGTGAACGCGCTGTGGGACGCCGCGCCGCTGCTCGGGGACCGGGTCGCCGTGGTCGGCGGCGGCATGGTCGGCTGCGCGGTCGCGGCGCTGCTGGCGCGGTTCCCGGCGGTCCGGGCGCAGCTGGTCGACGTGGACCCGGAGCGGGCCGCGGTGGCGGCGGCGCTGGGCGTGGAGTTCGCCCTGCCCGGCGACGCCGCCGAGGGCTGCGACCTCGTGGTGCACACGAGCGGGACCGATGCCGGCCTGGCCAGGGCGCTGGAGCTGGTGGCGCCGGAGGGCGAGGTCGTCGAGCTGAGCTGGTACGGCGACCGGCGGGTCAGCGTGCCGCTCGGCGAGTTCTTCCACTCGCGGCGGCTGACGATCCGCGGCAGCCAGGTCGGCATGGTGTCCCCGGCCCGGCGGTCGCGGCGCGGCTTCGGCGACCGGCTCGCGCTGGCGCTGGAGCTGCTCGCCGATCCCGTGTTCGACACCCTGATCACCGGGGAGTGCGCGTTCGAGGACCTGCCGTCGGTCATGCCGGGGCTGGCCTCGGGCGCGATCCCCGCGCTGTGCCACCGCGTCGTCTACCCGTAGGAGGGCCCTTGTTCAGCGTCACCGTCCGCGACCACGTGATGGTCGCCCACAGCTTCCGCGGCGAGGTGTTCGGCCCCGCCCAGCGCCTGCACGGCGCGACGTTCGTGGTGGACGCGACGTTCCGCCGCGCCGAACTGGACGCGGACAACATCGTCGTCGACATCGGGCTGGCGACCCAGCAGCTGGGCGCCGTGCTGGCCGACCTCAACTACCGCAACCTGGACGAGGTGCCGGAGTTCGCCGGGGTCAACACGTCCACGGAATTCCTGGCGAAGGTGATCGCCGACCGGCTCGCCGACCGCGTGCACTCGGGTGCGCTCGGCGCGGGCGCGCACGGGCTGGCGGGGATCTCGGTGACACTGCGTGAATCGCACGTGGCGTGGGCGAGCTACGACCGTGATCTTCATCCTTCCGGGTGACGTCGACGATCCGGAACTGCCCAGCGGCGGCAACGTCTACGACCGGCGGATCAGCCGCGAGCTGACCGCGCTGGGCAGGCCGGTGCGGGAGGTCGCGATCCCCGGGTCGTGGCCGCACCCGTCTGAGGCGGCGCGCGCCGCGCTGGGCCGCGCGCTGGCGGCCGCCGAACCGGGGTCGCTGGTGGTGATCGACGGGCTGGTGGCGTGCGGCGTGCCGGACGTCGTGGTGCCGCACGCCGCGCGGCTGCGGCTGGTGGTGCTGGTGCACATGCCGCTGGCCGACGAGACCGGGGCGCACGCGGAGCTGGACGCCTTGGAGCGGTCGACGTTGCGGGCGGCGTCGGCGGTGGTCACGCCCAGTGCGCGGACGGCCGCGCGGCTGGTGCGCCACCACGGGTTGCCCCGCGACCTGGTGCACGTGGTCACGCCCGGCACGGATCCCGCGCCGCTGTCGTCGGGCGAGGAACTGCTGTGCGTGGCGTCGCTGACCCCGCACAAGGGGCAGGACGTGCTGGTCGAGGCGCTGGCCGAGGTGGCGGACCTGGACTGGGTGTGCCGGCTGGTCGGGCCGGTGCACCGCTCCCCCGCGTTCGCCGCGCGGGTGCGGGACCTGGTGGCGCGGCACGGGCTGGCGGCGCGCGTGGCGATCACCGGGGCGCTGACCGGGGCGGCGCTGGAGGAGGCCTACGCGCGGGCCGGGCTGCTGGTGCTGCCGTCGCGGTCGGAGACCTACGGGATGGTGGTGACGGAGGCGCTGGCGCGCGGGATCCCGGTGCTGACGTCGGTGGAGACCGAGGCGCTCGGCCGGGCGGCGGACGGGTCGCCGCCCGGGATCGTGGTGCCGCCCGGCGACGTGGACGCGCTGGCCGGGGCCCTGCGCTCGTGGCTGACCTCGGCGGAAACGCGGTCGGCGCTGCGCCGGGCGGCCCGCTCCCGGCGTGACGGGTTGTTGCCGTGGGCGACCACCGCGCGGGTGATGGACCGGATCCTGGTTGAACCGGAACCGGGGGCGCGTCCGTGACAAGGGTGTGGCACACGACCGATGGGACGGCGCCGGGCCCGGCGCACCCGGCAGCACGGACACGACCCGCTGCGCCCCGGACTGGCTGGCGCTGCGCGAACCCGCCGACGCGGCCGCGCGGGCGGCGGAACTGCTCACCCCGCTGCGGCGGTGGCTGGGCGACCGTCCCGCCCCGCTCGTCGTCCGCGACCTCGGTGCGGGCACCGGGTCGATGGGCCGCTGGCTCGCGCCGCGGCTGGGCGTCCCGCAGCACTGGGTCCTGCACGACCGCGACCCCGGCCTGCTCGCGCGCGCCTCGGTCCGCGGGGCGACGTTCGAGACCCGCTGCGGCGAGCTCGACGGGCTGGACCTGACCGGCACGTCGCTGCTCACCGCCTCGGCGCTGCTGGACCTGCTGACACCGTCCGATGTGGACACGATCGCCGACGCGTGCGCCGCGGCGGGGTGCGCGGCGCTGCTGACGTTGTCGGTCGCCGGGCGGGTCGAGCTGACGCCCGCGGACCCGCTCGACGCGGACCTCACCGCGGCCTTCAACGCCCACCAGCGGCGCGGCGCGCTGCTCGGCCCGGACGCGATCGCGGTGGCGACGTGGGCGTTCGAGCGGCGCGGCGCGGTGGTGCACCGCGCCCCCAGCCCGTGGCGGCTCGGGCCGGAGCAGCGTGAGCTGACCGAACAGTGGTTCCGCGGCTGGGTCGCCGCCGCCCGGCTGCAGGAACCGTGGCTGGACACCGAGGCCTACACCCGGCGGCGGCTGGCCGCCTGCGCGGCGGGCGAGCTGGAGGTGGTCGTGCACCACACCGACCTGCTGGCGATCGGAGCCCGATGACCACCCCCACCACCACCCGCGCAACGGCAGCCCGCCTCTGGCCGTGGCTCCGCTTGGCCGCCGCGGCCGGGATCCTCACCACCCTGGTCTGGAAGGTCGGCACCGGCACACCCAGACTCACCGACGCCCGATCGGTCAAACCCACCCCGACGATCGGAGCCCAATGACCACCCGCACCGCCGGGACCGCGGCCCGCCTCTGGCCGTGGCTCCGCCTGCTCGCCGCGGCCGGCATCCTCACCACCCTGGTCTGGAAGGTCGGCACCGGCGCGTTCCTCACCGGGCTGCGGCTCATCGACACCCGATCAGTCGTGCTCGCGCTGGCGATCGGGCTGCTGACCACCCTCACCGCCGCCGGAAGGTGGGTCCTCGTCACCCGCGGCCTCGGCCTGCCGCTGCGGTTGCCGGCCGCGGTCGCCGCCTACTACCGCTCCACCCTGCTCAACTCGGTGCTGCCCGCCGGGGTCCTCGGCGACGTCGACCGCGCCGTCAGCCACGGCCGCGACTCCGGCGACGTGGGCCGCGGCGTTCGCGCCGTCGTGCTCGAACGGTTCGCCGGGCAGGCCGTGCTGCTCGTCGCCGGCGTCACCGCGCTCGCCCTGCACCCGGACCTGCTGCCGGGCCTGTCCACCGGCCCCGGGCTGCTCGTCCTGCTCGGTGCCGCGCTCGTGGTCGCCGGGCTGCTCGCCGCGAAACCGGCCTGGCGCGTCGCGGCAACCCGGACCCTCACCGACGCCCGGGCCCTGCTCGGCGGGCGCACCGCGGGGGGCATCGTGGCGCTGTCGGCGCTCACCATCGCCGGGCACGTCGCCCTGTTCCTCCTCGCCGCGCGGCTGGCCGGGGTGACCGCGCCGGTCACCACCCTCGTCCCGCTGATCGTCCTCGCGCTGGTCGTCATGGCGCTGCCGCTCAACGTCGGCGGCTGGGGGCCGCGCGAGGGGTTCACCGCGGTCGCGTTTTCAGCCACCGGGCTCGGCGCGGGCGCGGGCATCACCACCGCCGTCGTCTACGGGGTGCTCTCGCTCGTCGCGGCGCTGCCGGGCGTCCTGGCGCTCAGGAGCCGAGAAGGGGCAGGTGCACCCGGAACGCGCGGGCCAGCGCGTCCAGCACCGCCCGGCCTTTTTCCGGCGAAGCCAGCGACGGATGACCGGCCACGCCCGATTCCGTGTAGGGGGCCAGTCCGAGCGAGAGGAGGTGGCGCAGATCGCCGGGTGGCGAGTCCGCCGTCTCGTAGCCCGGTCTGACCACCTCCGGGGCGGTGCAGAGCAGGATCGAGGTCTCCAGCTCGCCGGCGTGCATGTCCTCGTCGTTGGAGGTGCGCACGCCCGCCGCCACGCGCGCCTCCTGCCACTCGCCGTACGTGGGGAACAGGACCATCGAGCCGCCGGCCTGCTGCACGACGTTGGCCAGGACGTGGTTGCCGCCGTGCCCGTTGACCAGCACGAGCCTGCCGACGCCCGAGGCCCGCAGGGAGGCGGCGACGTCCTGGACCACCGCGACCAGCGTGGTGACCGAGATGCTCACCGTGCCCGGCCACGCGGCGTGCTCGTGCGAGCAGGACACCGTGACCGGCGGCAGCAGCCAGAAGCCGTGGTCGTGCGCGATCCGCGACGCGACCGCGCAGGCGATCAGGGTGTCGGTGGTCAGCGGCAGGTGCGGGCCGTGCTGTTCCAGGCTCCCGACGGGCAGCACCGCCACGGCGGCCCCGCGCACGTCGTCGGTGGTCTCCGGCGGCAGCGGACTCATCAGATCAGGTATACCGGGTAGGGCAAGTTCCCGGTCGACGACGAGGGGAACCCATGGAGATCGCCGAATCGACGCTGGTCACCCGGCGCGGCAAGTTCCGGAGCGTGGCCTTCCGCGACGGTGCCGAGCACCTCGCGCTCGCCCACGGACGGCTGCGCCGCGACGACGTGCTGGTGCGGGTGCATTCGGAGTGCCTCACCGGCGACGTGTTCGGCGCGGTGCGCTGCGAATGCGGCGAACAGCTGGACGCCGCGCTGGACGCGATCGTGCGCGAAGGCAGCGGAGTGCTGGTGTACCTGCGCGGGCACGAGGGACGCGGGATCGGGCTGGTGGCGAAGGTGCGCACGCACGTGCTGCAGGACGAAGGGCTGGACACCGTCGACTCGGCCACCAGCCTCGGGCTGCCGGTCGACGTGCGCGACTACAGCCCGGCCGCGCGGGTGCTGCGCCACCTGGGCGTGCGGTCGGTGCGGCTGATGTCCAACAACCCGGACAAGATCGCGGCGCTGGAGTCGAACGGGATCCGCGTGTCGGCGCGGGTCCCGCTGCTGGCGCCGGCTAGCCCGGACAACATCCGGTACCTGACCGCCAAGCGCGACCGCCTCGGGCACGTCCTGCCGCAGGTGGACGCCTTCGACGTCGCGGAGCACTGACGTGGACCACCTGAGCCTGCTGCCCGTCGCCAGGGAGGCCGTCGCGATCGGGCGGCGCATCGTCACCTCGCGCGCGCCTCGGTCGGTGACCGCGAAGAGCGAACGCGACCTGGTGACCGACATCGACCTGGCGGTCGAGGATGCGGTGCGGGAGTTCCTCGCGCGAGAGACGCCGGACATCGGGCTCGTCGGCGAGGAGCACGGCGGCGAGCGGGGCGAGCTGTGGTGGGTGCTGGACCCGGTCGACGGCACCGCGAACTTCGCCCGCGGCATCCCGCTCACCGGAATCTCGCTGGCCCTGGTGTCCGGCGAGCGCAGCGTCGTGGCGGCGATCGACCTGCCGTTCCTGGACACGGTCTACACCGCGGTCGAGGACTACGGCGCCTTCGCCGGGGACACGCGGATCGGGGTGTCCGGGGCGACCACGCTGTCCGAGGCGATGGTGTCGCTGGGCGATTTCGCGGTGGGCGAGGACGCCGGGCCGAAGAACCGGCTGCGCCTGGCGTTGCTGGAGCAGCTGGGCGCGCGGGCGGAGCGGGTGCGGATGATCGGCACCGCCGCGGCCGACCTGGCATGGGTCGCGCACGGCCGCCTGGACGCGACGATCATCCTGTCGAACCTGCCGTGGGACACGATGGCGGGCGTGCTGCTGGTGCGGGAGGCCGGCGGCCTGGTCCTGGACGCCGACGGCAGCGACCACACGGTGTCCTCGGCGTCGACGATCGCACTGGCGCCGGGGCTGCGGGACGTGGTGCTGGACCTGCTGTGCTGACGACGCGCCTGGACACCGGCCGGATCCGGGCCGCCCGCCGGGTGATCGACCCGGTGTTCCTCGATTCGCCGCTGTACCGCTGCGACGCCCTGGAACCCGTCCTCGGGTGCACGGTGAGCGTCAAGCTCGAAACGGCCAACCCGGTGCGCTGCTTCAAGGGCCGCGCGACCGAGGTGATCGCTCACGCGCTCGGCTCGGGCGCGGTGGTGTGCGCGAGCGCGGGCAACCTCGGGCAGGCGCTGGCCTGGTCCGGCCGCCGCCGCGGGCTCGACGTCACCGTCGTGGCCGCGCGGTCCGCGCCCGTGGCGAAGCTGGACCGGATCCGGGCGCTGGGCGCGCGGCTGGAGCTGGTGGACGGCGACTTCGAGCGGGCGCGGGAGCGGGCGGCGGACATCGCGCGGCAGCACGGGATCCGGCTGGTGGAGGACAGCCTGGACCTCGAAACGTGCGAGGGCGCGGCCACGATCGGGCTGGAGCTGGTGGAGCAGGCGCCGTCGGCCGATGTCGTCCTGATCGCCCTGGGCGGCGGGGCGATGGCGACCGGGGTGGGACACGTGGTGAAGTCGCTCGCGCCCGGGGTGGAGGTTGTCTGCGTGCAGCCGCTGGGCGCGCCCGCGATGACCCTGTCCTGGCGGCAGCGACGGGTCGTGACGACGGAGTCGGCGGACACGATCGCCGACGGCGTCGCCGGCCGCTTCCCGATCCCGGAGGTGCTGGACGACCTGCTGCAGGTGGCCGACGACGCGGTCCTGGTGCGCGAGGAGTCGATCACCACGGGGATGCGGCTGCTGCTCGACCACGCCGGCCTGGTGGTGGAGCCGTCGGCGGCGCTCGGAGTGGCCGCGGTGCTGGAGGACCGCGAGCGCTTCGCCGGGCGGCACGTGGTGACCATCATCTGCGGGAGCAACGTGGACCCGGACGCGTTTCGGCGCTGGACCAGCCGGTAGCCGCACCCTGCGGTGACCACGGTCATTGCCACGGCGAGGGGCGCTGGCCGCCGCACGAGCTGCCCACCGGCTGCACGGCACCGCTTCGCCAGGCGGCAGTGATCCTCTCTGCGGGAGCAGCGTGTCGCCGGACACGCACCGGCTCGGGCCGGCGGACAGCCGCACCCAGCCCGCGGCCTGCGCCGACCACCGCCACCGTCACGGTGAGGGGCGCTGGCCGGCGCACGAGCTGCCCACTGGCTGCCGACCACGGGCAGCGCTTCGCCGGGCGGCACTGATCACCCTCGGCGGGAGCAACCTGGCCCCGGACGCCCGCCGGGGCCGCCGGACCGCCACACCCGCGAGGGCCCTGGCCGCCGCACGAGCTGCCCGCGGCCTGCCCGGCCACGGGCACCCCTTCCGCCGGGCGGCACTGATCACCATCGGCGGAACCAACCTGGACCCGGACGCGCACCGGCGCCGGGCCGGCCGGTAGCCGCACCGGCGGGCCCTCCCTGGCGCGACGCTGCGGTCCACCGCACTTCGGCACCGCCCCCTGATAGTCTCGCCAGGAATATTCTTCCGCGCGAGACGTTTTACCGGCCGAACACCAGATCAGCAGGAGGCTGTCATGCAGTTCGGGATCTTCTCCGTCAGCGACGTGACCACGGATCCGACGACCGGCGAAACTCCGGACGACACCCAGCGCGTGCGGTCGATGCTGACCATCGCCCAGCACGCCGACCAGGCCGGGCTCGACGTCTTCGCCACGGGCGAGCACCACAACCCGCCGTTCGTCGCGTCCTCCCCCACCACCATGCTCGGCTACCTGGCCGGCGTGACCAAGGACATCATCCTGTCCACCTCGACCACGCTGATCACCACCAACGACCCGGTGAAGATCGCCGAGGACTACGCCATGCTGCAGGTCATCTCGGGCGGCCGGATGGACCTGATGATGGGCCGCGGCAACACCGGCCCGGTCTACCCGTGGTTCGGCCAGGACATCCGCCAGGGCATCCCGCTGGCGATCGAGAACTACGCCCTGCTGCGCCGCCTCTGGGAGGAGGACGTGGTCGACTGGGAGGGCAACTTTCGCACCCCCCTGCGCGGCTTCACCGCCACCCCGCGCCCGCTCGACGGGGTCCCGCCGTTCGTCTGGCACGGCTCGATCCGCAGCCCGGAGATCGCCGAGCAGGCCGCCTACTACGGCGACGGCTTCTTCCACAACAACATCTTCTGGCCCATGTCGCACACGAAGCAGATGGTGCGCTTCTACCGCCAGCGCTTCGAGCACTACGGCCACGGCCCGGCCGACACCGCGATCGTCGGTCTCGGCGGGCAGGTCTTCATGCGCAAGAACTCGCAGGACGCGTGGAACGAGTTCCGCCCCTACTTCGACAACGCCCCGGTCTACGGCCACGGCCCGTCGATGGAGGACTTCACCGCGACGACCCCGCTGACGGTCGGCAGCCCGCAGCAGGTGATCGACCGGTACGCGAGCATGCGCGAGGACGTCGGCGACTACCAGCGCCAGCTGTTCCTCATCGACCACGCCGGCCTGCCGCTGAAGACGGTGCTGGAGCAGATCGACCTGCTCGCCGAGGAGGTCGTGCCGGTGCTGCGCAAGGAGATGGAAGCCAAGCGCCCCGAGCACGTGCCGGCGAACCCGCCCAGCCACGCCGAGCGGGTCGCCGCCGCGCAGGCCAAGGCCGCCGCGGACGAGACCGCCGCGACCACGGCCTGACCTCAGGCGCCGGAGTACTTCTGGCTCATCCCGAGGTCGACCGGCAGCGCGACGCCCGTGATGTAGCGGGCCTCGTCGCTGGCCAGGAACAGCACGGCGTTGGCCACGTCCTCGACGTCGAGGTAGGGCACCGGCCACATGTTGATGCGCGCGAGCGCGTCGGTGGTGTCGGCGAAGGTCGGGTTCTCCAGATCCGGCCGGTAGATCCGGGCGCTCGAGTCGTTCTCGATCATCGTCGTGCGGACGTTGGTCGGGTGCACCGAGTTGACCCGGATCCGGTGCGGCGTCAGCTCGTTGGCCAGCGTGCGCTGCAACCCGAGCACGCCGTGCTTGGCGGCGTTGTAGTGCGCGATGTTGGGGATGCCGCGCAGCCCGGCGGTGGAGCTGATCAGGATGATCGCTCCACCGCCGCCGCCGTCGATCAGGTGCGGGATCGCCGCCTTGGTGGTGTGCCAGACGCCGCCCAGGTTGATGTCGATCATCGTCTGCCACTCCGCGCCGGAGAGCTCCCACGACGGCTTGACCGCGTTGAGGATCCCGGCGTTGGCGACCACCACGTCGAGCCGCCCCAGCTCGGCCACCGCACCGGCCAGGCCCGCGTTCAGCGTGTCGAAGTCGCGCACGTCCGCCACGAACGACACCGCGCGGCGGCCCAGTTTCTCCACGCCCGCCACGGTTTCCGCGAGATCGTCCGGTGTGGACGCCGGGTAGGCGACGGTGTCCACCGGCGCCGCGAGATCGGTGACGATGACGTCGGCGCCCTCCTCGGCCAGCCGCAGGGCGTGCGCGCGGCCCTGCCCGCGGGCGGCGCCGGTGATCGCGACGACCTTGCCGTCCATGCGTCCCATCAGGACTGTCCCTTCAGCCACGGGTAGCGGTCGGTGTCCTGGCCCGCGTAGTCGGGGTCCAGGTAGATGAAGCAGCGCTGGATCTTGAAATCGCGGATCTCGAACACGTCGCACCAGCGCCCGGCGCCCCACTCGGGCACGCCGGCCCGCCACGGGCCGTCCCGGTGCTCGCCGTGGCTGGTGCCCTCCACGACGAGCAGGTCGCCGCCGGAGAAGACCCAGGTGAACTCGGCGTAGTGGTGCTTGATGGATTTCAGCGTGCCGCCGACGTCGCCGAACAGCCTGCCGATCTCCTCCTTCCCGTCGGCCAGCCCCCACTTGGGGAAGCAGACCTGCGCGTCGTCGGCGAACAGGTCGAGGATGCTGCCACCGGTCGAGGTGACGCCCCCGTTGTCGAAGGCCTTGAGGTACTCCAGCGCGACGGACTTGCGCTGCTCGTCGGTCATGGTCTGGGTGGTGACGGCCATGGATTGCTCCCGGTTCAGGCGGGCACGGCGGCCCGGTCGACGGCGGAGGCGGCGCGGTGGGCGAACGCCAGGATCGGGCCGAGCGTCGCGCCCCCGGCCCAGTACGCGCGCCCGGAGGCGGACGCGACGCAGTTGCCGACCCCGAACAGCCCGGGGATCGGCTCGCCGAGGTCGTCCAGGACACGGCCGTCGGCGTCGGTGCGCGGCCCGCCCTTGGTGTCCAGCGTCCCGCCGGTGACCAGGGCGGCGTAGTAGGGGCCGGTGTCGCTGATCGGCCACATCGTGGGGTTGGCGCGGCCGGGTTCGTCCTTCACCGGGCCGTTGAACACCAGCTCGATGGGCGTCTCACCGCGCGCGAAGTCGGCGTCCTTGCCCGCGCGGGCGAAGCCGTTGAACCGCTCGATGGTGGCGGGCAGGTTCGCGGCGAAGTCGTCGGCGAGGGTGAAGCCGCCGGTCCTGCCCGCGTTGGCGGCCAGCCGTTCGCGGATCCGTTCGGTCAGCTCCTCCAGCGTGTCCGCGCGGATCACGTGCGAGTCGTCCGCGCCGGGCGGGACGATGAGACGGCCGTACTCGTCGCTGGCGGAGTGGTCCTGGCTGCGCTGGTCCCAGATCTGCACCAGCACCAGGTTCGGGTAGCCGCCCTCGGCCGGGTCCCACTGGAAGAACGTCTGAGCGGCCTCGTTGTAGGGCATCTTCTCGTTGGCGACGCGCCGGCCGTGCCGGTCGACGAAGATCGTCGAATCGCCTGCCACCGAGAACATCCCGACCAGGTCCGGCCTGCCGGAGCGCTCCAGCGGCACCGGGCACATCCAGGCGTAGTTCATGTTCCCGAGCTGCGCGCCCACCCCCGCGGCGATGCGCACGAAATCGCCCTCGTTGGTCGCGGCGGCGCAGCCCCGGTAGGCGGGCACGCTCAGGTGGTCGCGGCGCAGTTCGTCGTCGTGCGTGAAGCCGCCGGTGGCGAACACGACGCCCTTGCGCGCCAGCACCCGCACCGTCCGCCCGCCTGCGGTGGTCGCCTCGACCCCAGCGACCCGGCCGCCGTCGAGGATCAGCCGCTGGACGCGGTGCCCGGTGCGCACGTCCACCCCGTCGCGCTCGGCCGCGGCGGACATCTGCCGCACCGCGCACACCCCGCCGTCGGACATCGACTCCCGCGCGTCCGCCGGCACCAGCACCCGCCCGGTCGGCGCCTTGTCCTCGGGCAGCTGCGACCAGTAGTCCGGCACGTCCGGGCAGTGCCGGTAGGTCAGGGCGCCGCGGTCGCGCAGCAGCTCGGCGGCCGGGGCGGCGCTGTCGTAGATGGCGCGGACCATGGACAGCTCCCACTCGCTCAGCCCGGCGTCCGCCCGGGCCGGGTCGTAGCGGGTGGGCTGGGACAGCCGCGCGACGTAGCGGAGGAAGTCCTCGAACCGGTCCTCGATGCCCAGGGCGCGCATCGCCTCGTTGTTGGGCACCCAGTACCAGAACGCCGCCTTCTTCGCCGTGCCGCCCAGCTCGGGCGCCTTCTCCAGCAGCACGACCTCGTTGCCGAGCCACCGGCTGAACAGGGCGGCGGGCAGGCCCGCGCCACCGCCGCCGACCACGACCACGTCGGCTTCGGCGTCGGCCGCCGAGCGGGCCGCGGGCCGGGCGCTCTCCCGTGGGGCTACCGAATCGTTCGTCATGCGCCCAGGATGGAAATCCGGCCCGCCGCGCGGTTGTCTCACTTTGAGACACCCCCGGCGGCCGCGCGCCCGGGCACACTGGGGCGGGAAGATCCGTGACCACAACGGAGTGACAGCGGATGGCGTATCAGATCGACACGCGGGACGGGCTCGCGCGGCTGCGCCGGGCTCGCGAGGAGTTCCTCACCGAGCGGCGACTGCCGGACGACCTGCCCGAGTGGCTGTCGGCGGCCTGGCGGCGGTCGTGGTTCACCGGCGCCGACGTGACGCGTGACCACGTGCCCGCGGTGCCGGTGGCGCCGGAGAGCCAGCTGGTGCGGGCCGCCACGCCGGTGCTGGCCGGTCTCGCCGAAGACCTGTCCGGGCTGCGTGCGGCGGTGGTGCTCAGCGACAGCCACGCGCGGATCGTGGGCTGCTGGGCCGGCGACGAGCCGATGCGCGCGCACCTGGAGCGCATCGACACCCGGCCCGGCGCGGACCTGTCCGAGGGCACCACCGGAGCCAACGGCATCAGCCACGTCCTGAGCACCCGCGAACCGGTCCTGATCGGCGGCCCGGAGCACCTGTTCGAGCTGTACCAGGACACGGTGTGCGCGGGCGCGCCGGTGACCGACCCGATCACCCGCCGGATCAGCGGCGCGATCGCCGTGGTGTGCGACCTGTCCGCGCCGCTGGCCGTGCTGGACGCCCTCGCGCGCACGGCGAGCCGCACCATCGAGCGGGAGCTGCTGCACGCCGCCGCGGCGCGCGAGCGGCGGCTGCTGGAGACCTACCTCGCCGCCGCGCCCGGCCGGGAGGCGGTCGCCGTGCTCGACGGGCGGACGCGCATCGTCAGCGACGCGGCGGCGGACCTGCTGAGCCCCCAGGACCTGGACACCCTGGAGTCGTACGCGGTCGAGGCGGCCCGGGACGGGCGGGCGCCGTCCGGCGAACTCACGCTCGGCGACCGGCTCACGGTCCGCCTCGCCCCCGCCGCGCCGGGCGGGCTGCTGGTCACCGTCACCGCGGCCCGCCCGCCCCGGCGACGGGCCGGGCCCGGCCTGTTCGCCGCGGCCGGGCTCGCGGGCAGCTCCCCGCCGTGGCGGTCGCTGGAACGGGCGCTCACGCGGGCCCGGTCCCGGCCGGTGCTGCTGCTCGGCGAGCCGGGCGTGGGCAAGGCGAGCGTGGCGCGGGCGCTGCTGGGCGAACCGGTCGTCGTCGAGGCGGACGAGCCGGTGGAGGCGGTGGCGCGGGCGCTCGCGGGAGAAGCCGTGCTGATGCGGCACCTGGAACGGCTCGATCCCGCCCGCGCCGGGCGGCTGGCGGACCTCCTCGCCGGCGAGCACGCGGCCCACGTGGTGGCGACGATGGTCCCCGGCCCCGCGCTGGCTCCGCTGCGGACGCGCTGGGCGCCGGCCGAGATCCGGGTGCCGAGCCTGCGTGAGCGCACGGCGGACATCCCGGAGCTGGCGAACCGCTTCGGGGCGCGGCTCACGCACGAGGCCCGGGCCGTGCTGCAGCGGCACGACTGGCCGGGCAACCTGGCCGAGCTGAAGGCCGTGATCAGCGGAGCCGCGGCCGAGGCAGGCGGCGGCACGATCGGCGCCCGCCACCTGCCCGGCCGCCTGCGCTCCTCCCCCACCCGGCCCCGCCTGAGCGAACTCGAGAAGGCCGAACGCGCCGCGGTCGCCGAAGCGCTGCGCACCGCGGACGGCAACCGCGTCCGGGCGGCCGCCCTGCTCGGCATCGGCCGCGCGACGCTTTACCGCAAGCTGAAGCGCTACGGGCTCGGCTGAGCCGGAGGCCGGTGGCGGCACGACCGGCGCCCGGCCGCCTGCGCTCCTCCCCCACCCGGCCCCGGCTGAGCCGGCGGCGCACCCACTGTCCGAACCGGACGGTCGGCGCGCACTCGCCCCGGCGTCGGAACGGCAGGCTGTTCCGTCAAGGGTCTTTCGTCTCCTCCGGTGGGGACCGAGGCCCCGGGCCGGGAAGCGGCCGCCCGGTTACCATCGCCTGGGGAAGGGTTTCGTCATGTCCCACTGGGTTCCCGGCCTGCGGCAGATCAGGTCGTACCAGCGCCGCTGGCTGGCGAAGGATCTCGTGGCCGGCGTCGTCCTCACGACGCTGCTGGTGCCGCAGGGAATGGCGTACGCGGAGCTGGCCGGCCTGCCCGCGATCACCGGGCTGTACACGTCGATCCTGTGCCTGCTCGGGTACGCCGTGTTCGGGCCGTCGCGGATCCTCGTGCTGGGGCCGGATTCCTCCCTGGGGCCGATGATCGCCGCGACGATCCTGCCGCTCGCCGCGGCAGACGGCGACCCCGGGCGCGCCGTCGCGCTCGCCTCGATGCTCGCGATCCTCGTCGCCGCCATCATGATCGTCGCGTCGGTGGCCAAGCTGGGCTTCATCGCGGACCTCATATCCAAGCCGACGATGATCGGTTACCTCAACGGCCTCGCACTGACCATCGTGGTGGGGCAGCTGCCGAAGCTGTGCGGGTTCAGCGTCGACGCCGACGGCCTCGTCGCCGAGATCGGCGCCGTGGCGCGGGGGATCTTCGGCGGCGAGGTCAACGGCGCCGCCGCCGCGGTCGGGATCTCCGGCGTCGCCGCGATCCTGCTGCTGCAGCGCTGGCTGCCCAAGATCCCCGCGGTGCTCGTCGTGGTGGTGCTGGCGATCGCCGCGGTCCCGCTGTTCGGCCTCGCCGCACGCGGCGTCGACCTGGTCGGTGTGCTGCCGCGGGGTTTCCCGCCGCTGTCCATTCCGGACATCGGCCTGTCCGACCTCGCTCCGCTGTTCGCCGGCGCGCTGGGCATCGCGCTGGTCTCGCTCGCCGACACGATCTCCACGGCGTCGGCGTTCGCCGCCCGCACCGGGCAGGAGGTCCACGGCAACCGGGAAATGGCGGGCATCGGCGTGGCGAACCTGGCGGCCGGGCTGTTCCAGGGTTTCCCGGTCAGCACCAGCGGATCGCGCACCGCGGTCGCCCAGCAGGCCGGCGCGCGGACCCAGCTGACCGGCGTCGTCGGCGCCGTCCTGATCACGATCATGATCCTGGTCGCGCCCGGCCTGTTCCGGAACCTGCCGCAACCGGTGCTCGCCGCGATCGTCATCACCGCGGCGTTGTCGCTCGCCGACCTCCGGGGGACCGCGCGGCTGTGGCGGCAACGCCGGACCGAGTTCCTCCTGTCGGCCGCGGCCCTCCTCGGCGTCGCGCTGCTGGGCGTGCTGCCCGGGATCGCGGTCGCGGTGGTGCTGTCCATCCTCAACGTGTTCCGGCACGCGTGGCTGCCGTACCAGACCGAACTGGGCAAGGCCGACGGGGTGCCCGGCTACCACGACGTCCGGTCCTACCCGGACGCGCGGCGGCCGGCCGGGCTGGTGATCTTCCGGTTCGACGCGCCGCTGATCTTCGCCAACGCCAAGACCTTCCGGGAAGCGGTGCGCCGGCTCGCGGCGCGCGACCCGGCGCCGCACTGGATCGTCGTCGCCGCCGAACCGATGACCGATGTGGACACCACGGCCGCGGACATGCTGCGGGACCTCGACGACGAGCTCAACGCGCGCGGCACGCACCTCGTGCTCGCCGAGCTGAAGGACCCGGTGCGGCGCAAGATCGACCGCTACGAGCTGACCCGCACGCTGGATCCGGACCACTTCTACCCCACCGTCTCCGCCGCCGTGGACGCGTTCCGCCGCCGCACCGGGAACGGCTGGGTCCCGGTCAGTGCAGGTGCAGCAGAACCAGGTTCTTCAACACGATCATGACCACCCCGAGCAGACCGGCCACGCACGTCGTCACCACCAGCTGGACCCCGCGCAGCCGCGCGGTCCGCGCCGCCGACCAGGCGTGGACCACCAGGAGGACCACCGCGGTCGCGAGCCCGACGTTGGCCGCCGTGAGCGGTGTGGCGCCGGCCAGCCGGGCCAGCAGGAGCGCGGCGAGCGGACCGTAGGACGCGGTCACCATCGGCCACGTCGCGCGCAACTCCGCCCGCACCTGGGCGCGGGTCGGCAGCCCGCCGCCGGAGGTCTGCTCCCCCACGATCTCCGCGAACTCCTCGGCGGACCAGTAGACCAGGAGCGTGACCACGACGGCGACCGCCAGTGCCGCGGTGGGCAGCTGCTCGCCCACCGCGGTCAGGATCGCCGCGGTGACGATCGCGCCGTAGATGCCGGCCGCGCGCCGTCTGCCCGCCGTCCGGACGGCGGTCCGGTCAGCCGGTCCGCCGATCACCGTCCACCTCCGCCCGCTGTCCGAACCGGACGGACAACAGCAGGTCCTCGGTGCGCCGGACCGCCGCGGCCCGCTCCTCGCCGTTGACGGCCAGCGCGCGCACGACGGGATCGTCCGGGCCGCGGCGCGCCCGCAGTTCCAGCAGCCGGGTGCGGTACGACACCGGCAGCCCATCCGGGCTGGTGGTCAGATCGCAGTACCACAGGGCGTCCCGGACCGGTCCGCGTTCGTCCGGGAACTCCGCGAGCCGCCGCCCGAGACCGACCAGCGCGGCCACCGCGTCCGCGCCGGAATGGTGCGCGACGAGCGCGCACACGCGCAGCGGCACGCCGACACTGCGGAGGTAGCACGCGCCGTCGAGCTGGTGGAGGCCCACGCCCCCGACCGCGGCGGCGTACCCGATGTCGTGCAACCAGGCCGCGGCGACCAGCACCGGACGGTCGGCCGGCGCCAGCGCGAGCGCCGTGCCTTCGGCCTTGCGCCCGACTCCCTGGCTGTGCGCCCACCGCCGCGGCTGTTCGTCGGCGAGCAGACGGCCCGCCGTGACCCGCGCCCACCGGTCCAGCGGGATGGCGTCGCGGTACCCGGCCACCACGCCGGATCCAGGCCCCATCGACAGGCGAGACATCGCTACTCCTTCCGTCGGGCCGCCGCGCGGTGCGGCCACCGCGCGAACAGCGCCTCCCGGCGCCGGGATTCCGGCGGCCCGCGCTGCCCGGACCGCAGCAGCACGTCCGCCCAGCGGGCGCGTGGATCGAGGTCCACGAGCAGCGCCTTGGCCAGCAGGGTCATCGGGATCGCCAGGATCGCGCCGAGCGGCCCCAGCAGCCACGCCCAGAAGACCAGCGCCACGAACGTCACCGTCACCGACAATCCGACCGCGTCGCCGACGAACCGCGGCTGGATCAGCGACTGCAGCACGAAGTTGATGACGCCGTAGCAGACGATCACCAGCACCATCCGGCCGACGCCGCCGGTGAGCAGGCCGAGGATCGCGGGCGGGGCCAGCCCGATCAGGAACCCGACGTTCGGGATGTAGTTGGTGACGAACGACAGCAGCCCCCAGGTCAGCGCCAGCGGGATGCCGATCACCGCGAGCACCAGCGCGTCCAGGGCCGCCACGACGAGCCCGAACACCGTCGTGACCACGAGGTAGCGCCGGGTGCCGCGAGTGAACCCGCGCAGCGCGGCGCTCACGGACGGGCGGTCGGTGGCGATCGCGGCGATCCGCTGCCCCGCGCCACCCGCTTCGACGCTCAGGAACAGCAGCAACGCGAGCAGGAACACCAGGTTCGACACCAGTCCGGCGATGTCGGCGAGCAGGGCGGTCAGCAGGCCGGTGAGCCTGCCCAGGTCGAGGGATTCGGCGGCGGCGCGCAGCTGATCCGGTCCGATGCCGAGCCGGGACAGCCCCACCGAGGCGTCGCGGACGACCTCGGCGGCCTGCCCGGTGTACTGCGGCACCAGGCCCGCCAGCCGCGCGAGGGACACGACGATGCCCAGCGTCAGCAGCGCGAGGACCCCGTAGACCAGGATGACGAGCACGGTGGTGGTCAGCCACGCCGGCCACCCCCGGCGGCGGAGCCGGTCCTGCACCGGCGACACGGCGATCACGATCACCAGCGCCGTGAACACCGGGCCGACCAGCCAGCCGGCGGCGCGGACCCCGGCGACGACCACGACCACCGCGGCCGCGCCGAGCAGCACCACCAGCGCCCGCGGCAGCAGATCGCGGGACGGCGCCAGACCGTCGGGCGACAGCCGCGGGTTCGGGGGCTCTTCCATCCGCGGGAGGCTAGAGCGGCGGCACCGGGTGCTGCTCATCCCGGCCGGGCGATCCGGCCCCCGGCGGAGCGGCGAGCCCGCCTGCTCCCGCACCGCCGTCACCGTCTCCGCCGTGCCCGCCCGGACCGCCGCGGCGGCTGTCCTCACCCGCCCCGGGTGAGCCGCCCGGCTGCTCCTGCGGGATGCGGCGGGTGAAGAAGAGCGCGACGACGGCGGCGAGCGCGAGCACCGCGATCGCGGCGCGCAGACCCTGGACGCGGGCGTCCCGGTTGGACTCCACGATGCCGTCCGCCGTCGGGGCCGGAACCCCCGCCGCGGCCAGGTTCGCCTCCAGTGCCGCGTCCGAGACGAACGGCGCGCCACCGGCCAGCCGCACCTCCGCCTGCGCCGTCACCTGGGGCGGCACGGCCTGGTTGTCGCGGATGCCGTCGAGGAACGACGACGTGAGGACCGCGATGAGGACCGAGCCGGCGAGCGCGGTGCCCAGCGAGGCGCCGAGGTTGGTGAACGTGTTCTGCAGCCCGCCGACCTCGCTGCTGCGCTCGTCGGGCACCGCCGACACCGTGACACTGCCCAGCTGCGAGGCCAGCGCGCCGATGCCCAGCCCGGCCAGCAGCATCGGGACCGTGGTGACCTCCGGACCGGCGCCCGCGTCCAGTGCGGCGAAGAAGGCCACGAGCGCGACGAACAACGTCACCAGCCCGGCCCGCACGACCCGGCGCGGCGAGATGCGCGGCCACAGCTTCGGGATCCCGGCCGCCGCGGCCAGCAACGTCACCGACAGCGGCAGCAACCGCAACCCGGTCTCCACCGTGGACAGACCGAGCGAGATGGACAGGAACAGCGGGACGACGAAGAACAGCCCGGCCTGGATCAGGTACTGGCCGGAGAACACCATGAGGCCGGCCCGCAACCGCCGGTTGCCCAGCATCGCCGGGTCCACCAGCGGCTCCCGGCCGCGGGCGACCCGCCGCTGCTCCCACAGCAGGAACAACCACAGCACGACCCCGCCCGCCAGCACCAGCCACAGGACCAGGGACAGCCCGAGCACCGCCGGGGCGCCCGGACCCGGCAGGATCCAGCCCCACGTCCCCGACCGGAGCACGCCGAAGACCACCAGGCCCAGTCCGAGGGCGGACATCGCCGTCCCGGCGAAGTCGAGCGCCGGGCGTTCGCCGCGCCCGGGGTCGGCCATCCGGCGCGCCAGCACCAGGATGACGAGCACGATCAGCACCTCGCCGGCGAACACCCAGCGCCACGAGAAGTAGGTGGTCACCAGCCCGCCGACGAGCGGGCCGACGGCGACCGCGATCGCGCCGGCGGAGGCGACCAGCCCGTAGGCCCGCGGCCGTTGCGCCTGCTCGAAGTTCGACGCGACCAGCGCCACGATCGCCGGCATGATCAGCACGGCGCCGAGCCCCTCCAGCACCGACCAGCCCACGATGAGCACGCCCAGCCCGGGGGCGAGCGAGGTCGTCAGCGAGCCGCAGCCGTAGACCACGCACCCGATCGCGAACGCCCGCCGCCGCCCGATCAGCGCCCCGATCTTGCCCCCGGTGACCATCAGCATCGCCATCACCAGCGTGTACAGGGTGATCGCGGTCTGGATCCCGGTGACGGTCGTGCCCAGGTCGTTCGCGATCGTCGCGATCGACACGTTCATCACCGACGTGTCCAAGGTCATCAGGAACTGCCCGGTCGCGAGGGTGAGCAGCACCGTGCCGCCACGGCGCCGCGTCACAGCCGTCGTCCCCATCCGGCGACGGTAACCGGGCCACGGGCACGTGCGCTCACCCGTCGCAGGCGAAGAGCGGCGTGGCGCGAGGGCGCACTGTGGCCGGACGTTCCCGCGGATCGGAGGCGGCCATGGCGGATCAGGCGTACCTGCGCGACCAGGCTTACATGAATTCCCAGCGGGCCACCGGGCTCGGCAGGGTGACGGGGGAACGCGGCAGCGGGTGGTTGTTGTTCGGCGCCGTGATGGTGGTCCTGGCCGGGCTGTTCACCACGGTGATGGGCATCGTCGCGCTGGCCGCGGACGACCACTACGTCGTCGGCCCCGAGGGCACCCTGGTCGTCGACCTCACCGGCTGGGGCTGGATCCACCTCGTGGTCGGCGTGCTCGCGGTCGCGACCGGCGTCGCGCTCGGGTTCGGGGCGATGTGGGCCCGCGTGGTGGCGGTGCTGCTGGTCGGGTTCAACGCGCTGTCGCACCTGGCGTTCCTCAACGTCGCGCCGGTGCAGTCCACCATCGTCATCGCCATCGACGTGCTCGTGATCTGGGCGGTCGTCGCGCACGGCCGGGAGTGAGGACCACCGCCGCGCGCGCGGGGTTCGCCTCGGCGGCGGGCCGGTTCCCCGCGGTCCGGCTGACCGGGCGGGTGCTCCGGCGGGACCTGGAGATCGCCGGCCCGCTGCTGGCCGCCGCGCTGGCCTTCCGGATCTTCGTGTGGCTGCTGCCGTGTGTCCTGATCCTCGTCGCGCTCCTCGGGTTCTGGTGGTCCGGGACGACCCTGCGCGAGCTGGTGCGGACCACCGGGCTCAGCCCGCTCACCGCGAGCCTGCTGGAGAACGTGGGGCGGCAGGCCGAACAGAGCAGGCTGTTCGCGCTCGGGGTGGGCATCGGCTCGCTCGCGGTCGCGTCGTTCACGCTCGGGCGGGCGCTGGACGGCGTCGCGAACCGGGTCCGCCCGGGGACCTGCCCGCTCGACTTCACCGCACTGGCCAGGGCTGGCCGCTACACCGCCGCCCTGCTCGGGGTCGTGGTGGCCTGCCTCGGCGGGCCACTCCTGGAATCCGCCCTGCAGATCCCCGCGGCGGTGATGTCGCTGGTGATGGCTGCCGTGTTCACCCTGCTGGGGCTGCCGTTGCTGCGCGCCGGGCAATCCCGGCCGCACCGCGCGTTCCTGCCCGGGGCCGTCCTGTTCGGCCTCGGGCTGGAAGGCCTGCGCGCGGTCGCCGTCCACTTCCTGCCGGGCAAGTTGTCCCGCGCCTCCGAGCTGTACGGGACGCTCGGGGTGGCCGCCGCCGTGCTCGTCTGGCTCATGCTGATGGCCCGCTTCGTCGTGCTGGCCCACGTGCTCAACCTCCTGCTGTCCGAGCAGGAGGACCGACTGCCGAGGAGTTCCGATGACAGCGCGTCCTGACGGCGCCCCGAAGGCGCCGCCGTCCAAGAAGGTTCCCGTCAAGCTGATCGCCGCGGCGGTGCTGGTGGCGCTCGGCCTGACGTTCGTTCTGCAGAACCGCCAGACCGTGGACATCCGCGTGTTCACCACGACGATCACCGGGCCGCTGTGGGCGGCGCTGGCGGGTGTCCTCGTGCTCGGCCTGCTCGCCGGGCTCCTGCTTGGCCGCGGCGCTCACCGCGCTAAGCGAGGGCAGCGTCCAGGGTGAGGGCCGCGTCGATCAGCGCGAGGTGCGTGAAGGCCTGCGGGAAGTTCCCGATCTGCTCGCCGGTCAGCGCGATCTCCTCGGAGAACAGGCCGAGGTGGTTGGCGTAGGTGAGCATCTTCTCGAACGCGCCGCGGGCCTCCCGCACCCGCCCGGCCCGCGCCAGCGCGTCCACCCAGGCGAAGGTGCACAGCGAGAAGGTGCCCTCCGAGCCCCGCAGCCCGTCCGGCGAGGCGGCCGGGTCGTAGCGGTAGACCAGGCTGTCGGTGACCAGCTCGTCCGCCATCGCGTCCAGTGTGGACAGCCACTGCGGATCACGCCCGGCGATGAACCCCAGCCGCGGCATGCGCAGCAGCGAGGAGTCGAGCACATCGGTGTCGTAATGCTGGACGAACGCGCGCCGCCCCGGGTGCCACCCGCGGTCGTGGACCTCCTCGTAGATGCGGTCGCGTTCCGCCGCCCACCGCTGCTGGTCGGCAGGCCTGCCGTGCTCGGCGGCGAGCCGGATGCCGCGGTCCAGCGCGACCCAGCACATCAGCCTGCCGTAGGTGAACGGGCGCCGCCCGCCACGGGTCTCCCAGATGCCCTCCTCCGGCTGGTCCCAGTTGGCGCACACCCAGTCGAGCACGTCGCGCACGGCCCGCCAGCCCTGGTGCGGGATCGGCAGCCCGGCCCGGTCGCCGGCGAACAGGCTGTCCATCGCCTCGCCGTAGATGTCCAGCTGCAGCTGTTCGGCGGCGCCGTTGCCGATCCGGACCGGACGCGAACCCCGGTACCCCGACCAGTGGTCCAGCACGTCCTCCTTGAGATCGCTGGAACCGTCGACCCGGTACATGATGTTCAGCGGCCCGGACGACCCGCCCGCCCGTTCGCGCACGCGGTCGCCGAGCCAGCGGCCGAACCGCTCCGCCTCGCCGTCGAACCCCAGCCCCAGCAACGCCGACACCGAGAACGACGCGTCACGCACCCAGGTGTAGCGGTAGTCCCAGTTGCGCTCGCCGCCCACCTGCTCGGGCAGCCCCGCGGTGGGCGCGGCGACGATCCCGCCGGTCGGCGCGTAGGTAAGCAGCTTCAGCGTGATCGCCGACCGCTCCACCGCCTCGCGCCACCGGCCGCGGTAGGACGAACCGGCGAGCCAGTTCTGCCAGAACGCGGTCGTCTCCTCGAACAGCCGCCGGACCTCCGCCACCCGGATCTCCCGCGGCGGCCCGTCCGCGTCCGCTTCGAGCACGACGCCGCGGACCTGCCCGGCGGACAGCTCGACCGACATCTCCAGGTCCTGGCCCGCGTGCCGGACTTCGGCGAGCCGCTCGTCGCCGGGTTCCCGCACCGGGTGGACGGTGAGCACCGTCGAACCGCCGTCGAGCACCGCGCCCGCACCGGCCAGTTCCGTCCGATGTGGACGGCGGCCGTAGTCGAACCGCGGCGCCAGCTCGACCTCGAACCGCATCCGGCCGCGCACGCACCGGATCAGCCGCACGATCCGGTGGTTGCCGGTCGCGTGCTCCCCGGCGGGCGGCATGAAGTCGACGACTTCGCCGACCCCTTCCGCGGTGAAGAACCGCGTGATCAGCACCGCGCTGTCCGGGTAGTACACCTGGCGGCTGGTGAAATCGCCCGCCGGCCGCACCCGGAAGCGGCCGCCGCGCTCGTCGTCGAGCAGCGCGCCGAACACGCTCGGCGAGTCGAAGCGCGGACAGCAGAACCAGTCGATCGACCCGTCCGTCGTCACCAGTGCGACCGTGTGCAGGTCACCGATCATCCCGTGCTCGGAGATCGCGGTCTCGGTCATCGTCTCCTCCGGTTTTCTCAGTCCGGTCGCGGCCGTGCCGCACGGCGGTGAGGATCACCCGCAGGCCGAGGCCAAGCAGGAGCAGGTCACCGAGCATCTGCACGGTGACCAGGATCCGCGCCGGCTCCGCGACCGGGGTGATGTCGCCGAAGCCCACCGTGGCGAACACCGTCACCACGAAGTAGAGGGCGTCGGTCTTGCCGAGGGCGCCGGTGAAACTGCCCGGCCGCACCTCCTCGATGCTGTGGTAGGCCCCGGCGAACAGGAGCAGGAACAACGGGACCACCAGTGCCAGCGCCTGCACACCCTGCAGGAGCGGGTACGGCGACCGCAGGATCGCGCGGACCTCCCACACGACCACCGCCGTCACCACCAGCAGTCCGGCCGCCAGGAACACCGCGCCGCCGCCGCGCACCCGGTCCCCCAGCGGGAGCACGTAGTACGCGGTGACCAGCAGCGCGACGGTCAGCGAGGGGCGGAGCACACCGAGGACGAACAACCGCCCCCGGTGCGCCCGTACCCGCTCCCCCACACCGGGCGCCATCCCGGACCGCCCCGGTCATCCGGACGCCGGTCTCATCGGGCCAGTGCCTTCGCCTTGAGGTCCTGGTACTCCCTGTCGTCGATGGCCCCGCTGTCCAGCAGTTTCTTGGCCTCGGCGATCTGGCTCGCCGCGCCGTTCCCGCCGCCGCCGTGGGCGACGTCGCGGACGTAGTCGTCGAACTGGTTCTGCGCGGCGACCGCTTCGGCCCGCCTGCGCTCGCCCATGTGCCTGCCCTGCGCGACGAGGTAGATCAGCACCCCGAGGAAGGGCAGCACCAGCACGAGCACGGTCCAGCCCGCCTTGCCCCACCCGGAGACGTCCGAGCGCCGGAAGAGGTCGCCGAAGATGACGACGAGGAGCCAGAACCAGATCACCCAGCCGAAGAACACCAGCATGGTCCAGATCAGGTCCAGGAACGGGTACTCCGATTGTGCCAGTGTCATGACGCCTCCGTTGCTCGACACCCGCCGGGGATCACGCGCCGCGGGCGGCGCATCCCCCGGGGCCGGCGTCCCGTCGGCTTCCCCGGGCGCGCCGCCCGCACGTGGTGCCCGCGCCTCGATGCGCACGTCCCGCGCGTGGTCACCCCGGCAGCGTCACTCCGGGTGACCGGTGCGGCATCACCCGGCCGGGGTGAGTTCCCCGCTCCCGCGCGGGAGGACGCTGCCGCCAGGACACGACCGAGGAGGCGCGATGACCGCGAACACCAGCCCGCGACGCGGGACCGTCCACTCACTCGCCGGCGCGGCAGGCTCGTCCGGGGCCGTCATGGCGATCGGCGTCGGGACCATCGCCGCCGGCGCGGTGGTCCTCGCCTGGCCGGAGGCCACGCTGAAGGTCATCGCCGTGGTCTTCGGGATCTCCGCGATCGTCGACGGCGTGGTCCGGCTCGTCTCGGCGCTGTCCGCCGGGGACCGGTCCGCCGGGGAGCGCACGCTGCCCGTGCTGGCCGGTGTGCTGTCGATCCTGGTGGGCATCGTCTTCGTGCGGTACCCGTTCCCGACGCTGGCGGCGCTGACGCTGCTGCTCGGGATGTTCTGGGTGGTCGCCGGCCTGATCCAGATCGTGCACGGGCTGGCGGAACGCGAGACCGGCAGCGCCTGGCGCGTCGCCTGCGGTGCGCTCGCGCTGGTCACCGGCGTCCTCGTGCTCGCCTACACCTCGGCGAGCCTGGTCGTGCTGGTCTGGATCCTCGGGCTGCAGCTGGTGCTGGGCGGCGCGCTGCTGTTCGGCTGGGGCGTGGAGGTGCGCCGCGAGGAGCACGGCACGCTGCCGCGCCACGGCCACCGCTCAGCCGAGGCCTAGCTCACGCGCCGCGACCACGGCCGCCCGCCGGTTGTTCACGCCGAGCTTGGCGTAGATGGCCCGCACGTGGGTCTTCACCGTGTTCACCGACACCCGCAGTTCCGAAGCCACCTCGTCGAGCGGCTGCGGTGAGGTCAGGCGCGTCAGCACGACCAGTTCCCGGTTCGTCAGCACCGCCGCGGTCGCCGCGCCGTCCTCGGTCAGCACCCGCCGGACCCGCGCGGCGAAGGTCTCGGCCGCGCCGAACCCGCCCATCTGGTCCAGCAGCAGCACTTTGACCTCCGGGTCGGCGTAGGCGAACGGACGGACGATCCCGGCCGGAACGGCGGAGACGAGCGCCTCTTCGAGCGATCCCCTGGCCTTGGTGCGGCAGCCGAGCCGCAGGGCGGTCGCGGCGTCGAGCAGCGCCAGCTCGGTTTCCGTGCCGGCGACCAGCCGGGGCACGCCCGGCTCCCGCGCGGCCCGCAGGGCACGCACGGATCCGTCCACGTCACCGCGCGCGAACCGGGCACGCGCCACGGTGAGGTGCACTTCCGCCACCGGGCCGAGGCGGCGCGCGCCCCACTCGGCGGCGTCGCGGGCGTGCGGGGCCTGCGCCAGGACGAGCGCGCACTGGTGCTCCAGCGCCATCGCGATCGCGGCGAGCGGTCGCGGCACCGGCGCGCCGGCGAGGGCGCTCCGGCTGTCCTGCAACAGTTTCAGGCCGGCCGCGCGGTCGCCGCCGTCGTACCGGGCGGCGCCTTCGATGACCCCGCCCGCGAAGCGCAGCGCGCTCGGCTCGACGCCGTCCAGGCCGGCGGCGAGTTCCAGGGCGCCGCGCAGATCGGTCCGCAGCAAGCGGGCGAAGCCGAGTATCGCTCGGCACACCGCCAGCCAGGGCGAGCGCTTCCAAGTGCCGTGCCCGGCGAGGGTGAGGGCGAGCTCGCTCGCCTCCGCGGCCCCGGCGTCGTCGCCCGCGGCCACCGCCAGCAGGGCGTGCGCGGCCTTCGTGTGCACTTCCAGGTAGTGCAGGTCCTGCTCGTCGCTGAGCCGGTCGGCGGCCGCCAGCTCCCCGGCGGCGCCGCCGTGGTCGCCCGCCGCGAGCAACGCGACACCGTGGTCGAGGCGGGCCCACGCCTCCGCCGCGGCCGACCGGCACACCCCGGCGCCACCGGGCGCCGGGGCACGGCCGCAGGCCAGCCCGTGCGCGGACACCACGAGCCGCCGGAACCCGGCGAGCCCCTCGTCCGGCCGCTCGGGCCACACCCGGGAGCTGCGCGCGATGTCCGACTCGGCCGCGGACAGCTCGCCGAGCTCGAGGTGGGCCAGCGCGGCGAAGAGCAGGAGCCGGGCGTCCCGCGCGACGAGGCTCCCCGCGGCGTCCAGCGCACGCAGCACGAGCCCGGGCCCGCCGTCGAGCAGCACGTCCATTCCCTTGGCGTGCAACAGTTCCGCGGCCGCGCGCTCGTCGCCGGTCTGCTCGGCGTGCAACAGCGCCTCCCGGGGGCGGTCCTGGCCGGCGAACCACCGCGCGGCCCGCTGGTGCAGCACGGTCACCAGGTCCGGCTGGTGCCGGGTGAGCTCGGTCCGCAGGTAGGCCCGCAGCAGGGGGTGGAGCTGGTACCACGGCGGCTCGCCCTCGACCGCGGTGACCAGCACGCCCTCCCGCTCGAGCCCGGCCAGCAGGCCGCCGACGTCGTCGCGCCCGGTCAGCGCCGCGGCCAGCCGCGGCGTCACCCGGTCGCTCACGCTCAGCATGGCCAGGATCTCACGGGAGTCGCCAGGCAGGTGCGCGAGCACCTCGCCGGTGAGGAAGTCGGCCATGGCGTGGTCGTGGCCGGCGAAGTACGGCACGAACCGGTCCGGGTCCTGGGTGGTGCGCAGCGAGCGGGCGGCCAGGCGCAGCCCGGCGGCCCAGCCGTCGGTCTGGCTCACCAGGCGCAGCAACTGGTCTTCGCTGAGCCGGACACCACACCCGTCGAGCAGCTCACGCGCCTCGGCGGGGCCGAACCGCAACGCGTCCGCCCGGAATTCCGTCAGACGGCCCTGCACGCGCAGCTTCGCCAGCGGCAGCAGGGGATCCGACCGCGCGGCCAGCACCAGGCGGAGGTTGCGGGGCTGGTGGCGGATCACCGCGGCGAGCACGCGCAGCACGTCCCGGCCGGGGATCTCCTGAACGTTGTCCAGCACCACGACGAGCCTGTGGGGCAGCGCCTCGATCGCCTGCAGGAGTTCGGCGACCGTCACCGCGGCGTCGCCGGGCGGCGCGGACCGGTGCCGCAGCGCGGGTTCCACCGTGGCGAGCGTGTGCTCGGTGATGGCGAACCGCAGCGAAGTCAGGAAGTGCTGCGCGGTGTCGTCGTCGTGGTCGAGCGAAACCCACACCGCGTCCCGCGCCAGTGTGGACATCCATTCGGCCAGCAGCAGCGTCTTCCCGCACCCAGCGGGCGCGCAGACGAGCGTGACCGGGCTGGTGGCCACCGCGTGGGCGAGCTTTTCGCACAACCCCGGCCGGCGCACGAAATTTCCCGGCAACCGCGGTGGCACGACCTTCGTGTGCGGGACACCCCACCGCCGCCCGCCGGCGGGATTCGCCGCCTTTTCCTGCATGACTGGAGAAACTATGGGCGGACGGTGTGTCCGGGGTAGGGCCAAGGGTCCTCACCGGACAGGGTCGTCATTCCCCCGGTTCCGCGCCGTGCACGTCGAGCAGTCCGCGCGCGATCGCCACCGCGACGGCGTCCCGCCGCCGGTGCACGCCCAGTTTCGCGTAGATCCCGCGCACGTGGGTCTTCACCGTGTTCGGCGACACGGTCAGGTCGTTGGCGATCTCCTCGACGGACCGCAGCGTGGGCAGCAGCCGCAGCACGCTGCGCTCGCGTTCGGTGAGCGGCTCGGGCATCGCGCTGCCGCCCAGGTGCCGCCTGCGTTCCAGGAGTTTCGCGGCGAAGCCCTCCCGCCCGCCGAGCCTGCCGAGCAGTCCGATCAGCACGGAGATCACCTCCTCCGGCGCGAACACGTAGGGCCGCCAGACGTCGAGGCGTTCCGCGTCGGCCAGGGCCTCGGCCACCAGCCGCCGCGCGGTGTCGAGGTCGCCGTGGTGCAGGACGATCCGGGTGCGCAACAGGCGCGCCTCGATGGCCGACCACGGCAGCACGGCGGTGACGCTGCCGTCGACGACGGGTTGCAGTGCCTTGGCGGCGGGCCCGTGCCTGCCCAGCGCGATCTGCGCGCGCGCTCGCATCAGCAGGAGCTCGGCGGTCCGCCCGAACTCGTTCAGGCACCACGTCACGACTTCGCGGGCGTGGTCGGCCGCGCCGGCCAGCAGCGCCGCCCGGTGCTCGAGGACACCCGAGACCGCGGCGTACTCCGGTTGCAGCGCGCGGTCGCCGAGGCCGAGGCGCACCCGGCGCATCCGCCGCAGGCCGCCCTGCCAGTCGCCGGTGTCGAACTGCGCGGCGCCGCCGAGCATCTCCGCGGCCACCTCGAGGTTCCCCCCGATCCGCGCGGCCATGCCGTCGACGGCGCGGGTGGTCTGCACGACGAGCCGCACGCACTCCTCGGGCTCGGCCCGCAGCAGGGCGCGGTACGCGCGGACCACGCCGGTGGTCGCGCCTTCGATCGTGCCCCGGGCGCTGGCCGCCACCGAGTCGAGACGTTCGCCGATCCGGTCCACCGCCGGGAAATCCCCGTCCAGGACGGCGAGTTCACCGAGCATCGTCAGCGCGCGGGCCTCGACGTGGCGCTGGCCGGTCGCCCCGGCCCGGTTCGCCACCGCGTCGACGTGGTCCCGCGCGCCGCGGCGCTCGCCGGTCAGCAGCACCTCCGTTTCGCGTTGCAGCCCGGCCAGCGCCTCCAGATCCGTGTCGCGGGCGAGCTCCGGGTCCACCTCGCGCGCGGCGCTCGCCATTTCGGCCAGGTCGCCGTCCAGCTGGGCCTGGCGGGAGCGGGCGAGCTGCCGGAGCACCACGAGTTCCGGCTGCGGCTCCGCCGGCCACGCGTCCTCCGCGTGGCGCAGGTGCAGCTCGGCCGTGCCGGTCTCACCGGTCTCGAGGCTGAGCGCCGCCGCGAGCAACGCCAGCCGCGGCTCCCGCGCCACCGGCGTTTCGCCGAGCACCCCGAGCGCCTCCCGCAGCACGGTGTGCTCGCCGGCGAGGAAGAGCGGCACCGCGTCCGTCCGCAGCAGGGCGGCCGTGCGAGCGGCGTCGGGGGCGCGGGCGGAGTGCAGCAGCGCCTGCGCGGCGTCACCCCGGCCCTCGAACCACGCCGCGGCGAGCCGGTGCTGGCCCGCCAGCCGGTCCGGGTCGCGCCGCGCGAGATCGGCGAGCAGGTAGGTGCGCAGCAGCGGCAGGATCCGGTAGCCGTCCGCCGCGCCCGTTTCCCGCACGACGACACCGGCCCCGGCGAGGTCGTGCAGCACGGCCGCGGCGTCGGACCGGCCGGCCAGGGCGGCGGCCAGCGCGGGCGAGGTGTCCGCGCACACGCTGATCAGCCGCAGGAACTCCCGCACGGCCTCGTCGAACCCGGCCAGCACCTCCTGGTCCAGGTACTCCTCCAGCGCCCGGTCGTGCCCGGCGAAGAACTCGTCGAGACCGCCCTCGCGCACGGCCGCGGCGGCGGCCAGCCGCAGCGCGACCGCCCAGCCCTCGGCCTCCTCGTCCAGCCTGCCCAGAACCCGCGCCGGGACGTCACCGCCGCTCACGGCGAACAACGCCCGCGTCTCGGCCGGGGTGAACCGCAGGTCATCGGGGCCGATCTCGAACAGCTGGTCCGACAGCCGCAGGCGGGCCAGCGGGAGCAGGGGTTCGCGCCGCCCGGACAGCACCAGCCGCAGGCCGGCCGGCTGGTGCCGCACCAGCGCGTCCAGCGCGGTCCGCTGCCCCGCGCCGGCGAGCGCCTCCACGTCGTCCAGGATCAGCAGCGCCCGCCGGGGCAGGACGTCCAGCGCGTCGAGGACCTCGGCGAGGAAACCCGGGGCGGCGGCGGGGTCGCGGGGCACGCTCAGCGTGCGCAACGGGCTGCCGGGCGGGATCCCCGGTCCCGCGGCGAACGCGTCGAGGACCGCCGACCAGAACCGGTGGTCGTCGCGGTCGTCCGGATCCAGCGACACCATCGCCGCCGGGCCGGCCCCGCGGCTGCGCGCCCATTCGGCGAGCAGCAGGGTCTTGCCGGCCCCGGCGGGCGCGCGGACGACGGTGACCGGGGCGGCGGCTCGGTCGAGCAGCGTCAGCAACCGGGGACGGGAGACGAAGTGCGCGGGCAGATCGGGCGCCGTGATCTTGCTCCTCGGCACGCGCCCGCGATCCTCCCCGCTCCCCGGGTCCCGCATCACACTCCCTCTCGCCGGCTCCCAGTGTGGACACCCGGCGCGGCCGTTTCCAGCGGCCAGTGGCATCTCACCCAGGGCAGGCGAGGAAAGCGGCCCGCCCGGCACGGAGTGTGGCGCTGCCGGGCAGCGGCCGGATGCCGTCGCCCCCACCTGCTCGAGGAGGCGGAGTCGTGCCGGAGATGAACTACGAGTTCCGTGTCCACGGGCGGTGCTCACCGCAGCTGCGGCAGGCGGTGGGCGAGTTCAGCGAGGTGCGCGTCGTCCCCGCTCCGCCGGAGACCATCATCTACGGCGCGGTCTCCGACCAGGCGCACCTGCACGGGCTGCTGTTGCTGCTGGAGGACTTCGGCCTGCAGATCGTGTCGGTGCACCGGATCCCCGAGCTGCCCAGAACGGAGACCGGTGATGACTGACACCTCGAGCCGCGCCACGCCGCTGACCGACGGCGAGCGCGCGGAACTGGACCGGTTGCGCGCGGAAGTCGCCACGCTGCGCGAGCGCACGCCGAGACGGCGGATCCGGTGGCGTTCGCTGGCCGCGGGCGTGATCCTGACGCTGGGGTGCCTGCTGATGCCGGTCGCCCTGCTGACCGTCTGGGTGCACAACCAGGTGGCCGACACCGACCGCTTCGTCGACACGACCAGCCCCGTCATCCGCGAACCGTCAGTGCAGACCGCCATCACCGACCGGGTCACCGCCACGGTGTTCGAGTACGTCGATGTGCCCGAGCTGACCTCCGACGCGCTGGGTGTGCTCAGCGCCCAAGGGGTCCCGCCCGCGGTCACCGACCGGTTGCAAGGGCTCGCCGGGCCGCTGGAGTCGAGCCTGCGCGGGTTCGTGCGCGACCGGGTCGCGGCGATCGTGTCCGGCCCCCGCGTCGCCGAACTGTGGGACCGCTCGCTGCGCACGGCCAGCGAGCAGATGAACGCGGTGCTGTCCGGCCGGAGCGAGGCGGTGGTGGTGTCCGACGGCGAGGTGCGGCTGGACCTCGCGCCGTTCATCGCCGAGGCCAAGAACCAGCTGGTGCAGTCCGGGTTCGGCGTGGCGAGCCGGATCCCCGACGTCCACCCGACGATCGCGATCACCGACGCCACCACCCTGGAACGGGCGAAGAACGGCTACTCGCTGCTGGACAAGGCGGCCACCTGGCTGCCGTGGGTCGCGCTCGCGCTGATCGCCCTGGGCGTCTACGCCGCCCGGCGCCACCGGCGCGCGCTGATCGGCGCCGGCCTCGGTGTGTCGCTGGGGATGCTGGTGATCGCCGCGGCGCTGCTGATCACCCGGGGCGTGCTGGTCGGCGCGGTGCCGCCGCGCGCGACCGTGGCCGCCGGGGTCTCCTACGACCTGATCGTCCGGTTCCTGCGCGACGGCCTGCGGCTGGTGTTCGCCATCGGCCTGGTGGTCGCGCTGGGCGCGTTCCTGGCCGGGCCGTCGGCCACAGCGGTGGGCGTCCGCCGGGGCGCGGGGAAGGCGATCGGCTGGCTGCGCCGCGGCGAGGCCAAGGCCGGATTGCGCACCGGCCCGGTCGGCCCGTGGGTGCACGCGCACCTCACCGCGCTCCGGTTCGGCCTGCTCGGCGTCGCCGTGCTGGTCTTCGTCTCGCTGAGCAGCCCCAGCGGGCTCACAGTGCTGGTGATCGCACTGGTGCTGGTGTTCGCCCTCGGCGTGCTGCAGTTCCTGGACCAGCCCCGCGGCGACGAGGTGATCAACCGGACGGCGGGCTCGCCTGGCACAGGGTGACGGCCTCGCGCAGGGCCGCGAGCGCGTCGTTCGCCGCGGCCCGCACCTGCGGCAGGTCCGGCGGCTGCGCCGTCAGCGCGGACCGCAGGCGCTCCAGCGCGGCCTTCGCCTCGTCCAGCCGGGCGGCGGTGTCCGCGCCGACGACGGCGCGCACGATCTCGACCGACGCGGCCAGCTGCTCGGCCGCCACGCGCACCTGCTCGCCGGTGGCCTGCCCGTTGACGAACTGGGTGACCGTCTCGACGAGCGCCTGCCCGGTGGACACGAGGGCTGCGCACTCGGGACGGCTCGTGGCGCTCGTCGCGGGGCTGCCGCCGGTGGTGGCGGTGGTGGTGGACGTCGCCGAGCCGCCCTCCCCACCGCAGGCGACCGCGCACAGGACGGCCGCGGCGCCCAGCGCCACGCCCGCGGACCGCACGCGAGCATCCACCACGATCGCCTCCCCTCGTCCGGAAACCCCGCCACGATGACTACGCCGCGCTGTCCCCGGCGTCACTCGTTCCGGGTGAGACCGGCCGGAGCCGGGGGTTCCAGTCGTAGACGACCGACGTGCGCAGCAGCAGGTCCTGCAGCGACCGGCGGCGGCCACCGGCCACCACCCACAGCAGGCCGACCGGGACGAACACGCACCCGAGCGCCCGCGCCAGCGCCCGCACCGGGCGGGGCGGACGGCCGCGGTGGTCCACCACGCGCAGCGCGAGCAGCTGGTCGCCGACGCTGCGGCCGGTCGCGGTCCAGCACACGGCGAGGTAGAGCACCGCGATCCCGGCGGCCACGGCGAACGTCACGAGCCTGGCCGGCGCGGGGAAGGTGAACCGCACCGGGTCGAGCGAGTACTCGACCACCGCCCACCCGAGGTAGAGGCCGGCGAGCACCACGCCCAGCACCACGCAGTCCACGACCGCGGCGAGGGTGCGGCTGACCAGTCCGGCGGGCCTGCCCTGGTGGGCGCGCGCGGGTGCGGGCAGCGCGGCGAACCAGGCCGCACCCGGCCCACCGTCAGGTCGCGGCGTCATGCCCGGCCGGGAGCGGCCGCCGCCGTGCGGCGAAGATCCGCCCCGCCCATCGGGCCACCGCGTCGTCCGCGGCCATCGCCTGGATCCGCGCGTCACGCACCGACTCGTTCGCGACCGACCCGGTCGAGGTCCGGATGATCTCCGGCAGGTCGATCTCCTCGATCACGCCGCGCACGATCCCGGCCAGGTCCAGTTCGTCGAGCACGGTCACCACCACGGCGGGCGCGACCCGGCGGAACAGGCGCACACCGTGCGCCACCGCCTCCTGCCGCCGCCGCTGCCCGTCTTCGGCCAGCTCGCGCAGCGGGGCCGGCCAGTTCCCGGTCCGCACGACCGGCGCGAGCACCGGCCGCACGGGCGCGAGGGCCGTGCGCGCCAGGCTTCGCAGCGCGGTGACGGCCAGTGCGCCGCCGCCGAGCACCAGATCCGCGGCGGCCGGACCCGGCCGTGGGCCCTCCGCTGCCACCATGCCGGGATCGTGCCGCGGACCGCCCGCGCCGGCCTCACCCGTCCCGGGTGGTGATGCGCCCCTCGTCGATCGCCGCGCGCAGCGCACCGTGGTCGCGCTCGTTCTGGTCGGCGGCCGTGGTGGCGAAGTCCCGGACCGCGTGGTCGAACACCGGAGACGATCCCAGGTAGGCGGCGATCGCCACGCAATCGCCGGACCGCGCGTGCGCCCTGGCCAGGGTCCAGCCGCACAACCGCGCGTAGGCGGCGAGCCCCTCGGGCCGCATGCCCGACACGGCCGCCGACCCCTTCCAGTCCCGCAGCTGGCGCAGGTAGAAGTCGCGGCTGCGGTCGTCGAACCCGCGCACTCGCACCCAGCCGAGGAAGATGTCGCTCACCGTCTGCATCAGGCGCTGGCCGACCACGACGCGCTGCCCGGCGTTGGCGAACCGGCTCGGCCCGGTGAACCGCTCCAGCACCGATTCTCCTGCCTCCTTGGCCTGCAGGAACAGCGGGTCGTGCTCGTCGTTGCCGAGCAGCAGGATCATCCAGCAGCGGGTGCCGACGCTGCCGACGCCCACGACCTTGAGCGCCATGTCGGCGACCGCGTAGCGGTCCAGCAGCGCGCGCCGTTCCGGCTCCAGCGAGCGCCGGTACGCCTGCAGGATCGCGTCCAGCCGCTCCGCCGTCTCGGCCGGGTCCACCCCGTCGCCCGCGACGCGGTCCAGCGGGATGATCCGCGGCTCGTCCGGGACGATCCGCAGCCGCCCGCCGTCGACCGCGGCGAACCGCCGCAACGAGCCGCTGTGGCCGGAGCTGCGGGCCTTGGCCACGGTCCGGTCCAGGCGCCGCCGCCGCCCGGCCGAGAGCTCGCCGGCGTACACCTCGCGCACGGTCTCCACGTCGGCGTGGGCGTACCAGACCTCCAGCGCGGTGCTCGCGGCGAACTCGCGCAGCGCGCGCCGGTACTCGCCGACCACCGCGAGCACGGCGGTCGTCCGCTGCCCGCCGGTGTGGCCGTTGTCCCGCCCGGCGACCTCGACGCTCGCCGCCAGCCGCTTGACGTCCCACTCCCACGGCCCCGGCAGCGTCTCGTCGAAGTCGTTGATGTCGAAGACCAGACGCCGTTCCGGCGAAGCGTAGAGACCGAAGTTCATCAGGTGGGCGTCACCGCAGGC
Organism: Amycolatopsis sp. NPDC006125; assembly: GCF_040614195.1. NCBI lineage: Bacteria > Bacillati > Actinomycetota > Actinomycetes > Pseudonocardiales > Pseudonocardiaceae > Amycolatopsis > Amycolatopsis sp. NPDC006125. Next base: position 53,037 of record NZ_JBEXTZ010000024.1, on the reverse strand, counting down.
CTGCACGGTGAACCCGGTGACCGGCGTGCCGGCCAGGTCGGCGGCCATCGGCAGCGCGGCGCCGCGGAAGTAGGTGAACGGCGTGACCGCCATCCGCCCGTAGCGGATGGGCACCAGCTCGGGCACGCGGGAGGCGTCCTGGCCGGCGAGAAGTTCCAGCGGCCCGGGCCCGTCACGGGTCCAGGCGGCGTGCCGGGACCGCGGAACCCGCGTCCGCGCGGCCTTTCCGCGTCCGGCCCGCTCGGCGCGGGTCAGGCCGGCGCCGTCCACGGCCGCCAGGGGCATCGTGCGTGTCGTGGTGCGTGTCATCCCGGCACGGTCCGCGCCGGCGCCGCGGAACGCCTCCTCCGGCCCGGGTGAGGCCGGTCCCGGGCCCCGCGGTCACAGTGGTGGCCCGGCAGCGGGAGGCGGTGTGTGGCGATGACCGGTCGTGCGGTTCGCGTCCCCGCGGCGCGGCGCGGGTTCGCGCTCGCCGCTCTGCTCGCGGGCGCCGCGGCGCTCGCCGTCACGGTCCTGGTGCTGTTGCGGGACCCGCTCGAGCTCGTGGTCGCGGCGGTACTCGTGGGGGTTGCCGTGGCGGCCGCGTGGGCGGCGCTGGTGCGGCGGGGACCGCGGCGCGTCCTGTCCGCCGCGGTGGCGGTGCTCGCGCTGGCCGCCACGGTGGCCCTCCCGGATCTGCGCGCCTACCTGTGGTTCCTCGTGGTGGTCGTGCTGGTCGCGCTGTCCGGGGCGGCGACGCGGGCCGCGCTCGGGCACCCGCCGTCCGCCGACGGCAAGCGCGTCGGCCCGGCCCGGCACGGGGTGCTGATCCTGAACCCGCGGTCGGGCGGCGGGAAGGCGGCCCGGTTCGGGCTGGCGGAGCGGGCCCGCGCGCTCGGGGTGGAGCCGGTCGAGCTGCGCCCCGGCGACGACCTGCGGGCACTGGCCGAACAGGCGGCCGACGGCGGCGCGGACGTGCTCGGCATGGCAGGCGGCGACGGGTCGCAGGCGCTGGTCGCCGACGTGGCCCGGCGGCACGGACTGGCGTTCGTCTGCGTCCCGGCGGGCACCCGCAACCACCTCGCGCTCGACCTGGGACTGGACCGGGAGGACGTGCCCGCGGCGCTGGCCGCGTTCGGCGACGCGCTGGAACGCCGCATCGACCTGGCCGAGCTCAACGGGCGGGTGTTCGTCAACAACGTCTCGCTCGGCGTCTACGCCTCGGTCGTCCAGTCGCCCGACTACCGCGACGCCAAGGCGGCGACGGTCGCCCGGCAGCTGCCCGGCCTGCTCGGCCCGGACGCGCCGCGGCCGGACCTCCGGTTCGGCCTGCCGGACGGTTCCCGCAGCGAATCGGCCGACGTGGTGCTGGTGTCCAACGGCCCCTACCGGCTGGAGCACCTGAGCGGGTTCGGCACGCGGGAACGCCTGGACCGCGGATCGCTCGGCGTGGTCACCGTGACGGTGAACCGCGCGGCCGAGGTGCCGCGGCTGGTCTCGGCGGAGATGGCGGGCCGGATCTCCCGGTTCCCCGGGTACCGGTCGTGGTCGGCGCCGGAGTTCGTGGTGGAGTCGGGACTGCCCGCGGTCGAGGCGGGCGTCGACGGTGAGGCGGCGCGGCTGGCGCCGCCGCTGCGGTTCCGGATCCTGCCGGGCGCGCTGCGGGTGCGGGTGCCGCGCGACGCGCCCGGAGCGTCCCCGGCGGCGCTGCTGCCACCGGGGACGCGGGCCGTGGTCGCGGCACTGTTCCGGGTGCTGTCCGGCCGGACCACCTGACGGTCACACCCGCTGCGCCTCCTCCGACTCGGCGAAGGCCTCGCGCAACCGGGTCTCCTGCTCGGCGGAGAGGTTGGTGGTGATCAGGGTCGCGCCGGTCTCCTTGAACGGTTCGAGCACCCGGTCGGCCACGACCTCGCTGGTGACGACGAACAGCGCCGACGTCCCGGGCGTCACCTGGCGCTGCACCTCGCGGATGAAGTCCTCGTCGATGCCGCCGTGCCGCATCGACCCGGCCAGCGCGCCCATCGCGGCGCCCACCGCCATGCCCAGCAACGGGATGAAGAAGATCAGCCCGAACAGGAAGCCCCAGAAACTGCCGCCGAGCGCGCCCGCACCGGTCAGCTTGCCCAGTTCCTTGGTCTTCGGCCTCTTCCGCCCTTCGGGCCAGCTGACGTACGCCGCGTCCTGGATCCTGATCAGCTGTTCCTTCTGCAGCCTGGTCAGCAGCCCGAGTGCGTTCTCGGCCCCGTGCGGCGACTCGAACTTCCACACGCTCAACGTGCCCATACCGTCCTCCTGTTCACCCGGTTCGGGTTTCGACGCGGGGGACTGTGCGCGGCGCGCGGCCCGGTGCCATCACCCGCGGGGAATGAGGCGTCCGCGCGGGCGGCGGTGCACCGTGGAACGTCCGGACCCCGGCTTCCGCGGGAGGCGCGACATGACCGACAGCTACACCTCTTCCACCCCAGCCCGGACGGCCACGGGCTGGACCGGGTGGGTCTCCTTCGGCGGGATCATGCTGGTCCTGCTCGGCCTCTTCCACGCGGTGGAGGGCCTCGTCGCGGTGTTCGACGAGGACTACTTCGCGGTGCCCTCGTCGGGTCTCGTCGTCGAGGTCTCCTACGACGTGTGGGGCTGGGTGCACTTCGGGCTCGGGGTCACCGCCGTCGTCATCGGCTGCGGCGTCCTGGCCGGCAACCGCGTCGCGCAGTACCTCGGCGCGATCCTGGCCGGCGCGAGCGCGATCATCCACCTCGCCTTCGTGCCCGCGTACCCGGTCTGGTCGCTCATCGTCATCACGCTCGACGTCTTCGTGATCTACGCGCTCATCGCGCACGGGCGGGAGATGCGGCTCACCGACTGATCCGCTCCAGCAGGAGGAACCCATGACTCAGCAGCATGCGCAGCCCCACGTCGAGCCGCTGGGCGGCACCCGTCCCCCGGAACCGGCGCCCGCCCCGTACGAGTCACGCTCGGCCTGGATGGGCTGGGTGTGGTTCGGCGGCGCGATGATGGTGCTGCTCGGGATCTTCAACGTCATCGAGGGGCTGGTCGCCCTGTTCAACGACGAGTACTACCTCGTCGGGGCCGCGGGCACGCTGGTGTTCGACCTGACCGGCTGGGGCTGGGTGCACCTGATCGTCGGGGCGCTCGCCGTCGCCGCCGGCATCGGGCTGTTCACCGGCGCCGCGTGGGCCCGTGTCACGGCGGTCGTCCTGGCCACGGTGAACGCGGTCGCCCAGCTGGCGTTCCTGTCGGCGTACCCGGTGTGGGCCACGCTCGTCATCGCGCTCGACGTGGTGGTCATCTGGGCGGTGGTCGTCCACGGCGGCGAGGCACGCCGGCTCCAGCGGTGACGGCCGCGGAGGGCCCTGCGCCACACGGATTTTCCTGGGAGCGCTGACGGATCCCCGGATAATCGCGGACGACGGCGGAGCCGGGGTGATCGTCATCGACCCGCTCCTCGTGCGCGTGGTCGTCCAGGTCACCCCCGGCACCGAGGCGCCCGCGGAGAGCGACGTGGCGCAACTTCTTCCTGACCGGAGCCGTGGAACTGCGGGGAACGCCGGCGAGCACGGCGTCGGCCGGACACGATCGCCGCGATGACCGCTGCCGGACCTGTTCGACGCCCTGGCCGGCCCGTCACCTTCCGACCGGAGAACCGGACGAACGTCACATCCGCACCCTACGCGAAAGTAACCTACGGTCCCGTAACCTGACGGGATGGCAGAGCTCGTGTACCCGCCCGTCGTCCTGTTCGCCAAGACCATGTTCCGGGTCCTCGACCTGAAGCTGCGGGTCGAGGGCAGCGAGCACGTGCCTGCCCGCGGCGGCGCGGTCATCGTTTGCAACCACGTCTCCTACCTGGACTTCGTCTTCTGCGGGCTGGGCGCGCAGCCCGCGAAGCGGCTGGTGCGCTTCATGGCCAAGAAAGAGGTCTTCGACCACCGGATCTCCGGGCCGCTGATGCGCGGAATGCGCCACATCCCGGTCGACCGCAAGGCAGGCCGCGGCGCCTACGACGAGGCGGTCGCCCGGCTGCGCGCCGGAGAGGTCGTCGGCGTCTTCCCGGAGGCCACGATCAGCCCGTCGTTCACCGTCGAGGAGGTCAAGTCGGGCGCGGCACGCATGGCGGCGCAGGCCGGGGTGCCGCTGATCCCGATGGCGGTGTGGGGCTCGCAGCGCCTGTGGACGAAGGGCAGGCCGCGCAACCTGACGCAGCGGCACGTGCCCGTCTCGATCCTGATGGGCGAGCCGCTGCGCCCCGGCCCGGACCACGACGCCGACGCGGTCACCCGCGAGCTGCGCGACCGGATGAGCCTGCTGCTCGACAAGGCGCAGGCGGAGTACCCGGACAAGCCCGCGGGCCCCGACGACCTGTGGTGGCTGCCCGCCCACCTCGGCGGCACCGCGCCCGCGCCCTGAATTCAGACGTCGATCAGCGCGGTGGCCAGCCACCGCCCGTCAGGCGCCGGCTCGCAGCGCAATCCCGTCGCGGACACGCGCTTCGGGAGCGCGCCGCACGGCAGGATCGCGCCCGCGTCCACCGTCGCGCATTCGACCGACAACCCGGTGGCCGTGCGGACGACCGTGACGGACACCGGGATGCGGTTCAGCACGCGGATGCAGTCGATCGCCCTGGTGAGCAGGGCGCGGAGCAGGTCGGTGTCGCTGCCGCCGGACACGCTGAACCGCACGTCGGACGACGGCCGCGGCACCCGGCCCAGGAAGCTGCGGACCATCGCCTCCACCGCCTCGGCCAGGCAGGCCTCGCGGCCGGCGGCCCACGCCCGGATCCGCAGATCCGCGGCGTGGACCGGACGGCGGCCGTCCCGGCCGGCCAGTGCCCGCGATCCCACGCGGTCCACGATCCGCCCGCCCGCGGCCGCACGCACCACCCGCCGGGGATGAACCGTGGTCAACCGGGCGCCAGGCGGACGTCCACGGTGATCTTGATGTGACGGCCGATCACGAACCGCGGGACGCGCATCCGCAGCGGGGCCCGGTCGAGGACGCCGGTCGCGATCAGGTGCGGGGCCTCCGGGCGGTCGTCCGGGGCCGGCTGGACCGTCAGCGTGATCGGGCAGATGGCGCCCCGGAGCTCCAGCGCGCCGTCGACACGCCCGGCGTCGACAGCAGTGCCGGTGAACCGCAGCACCGGCCGGGCCGCGCTGTCGAGCAGGCTCGGCTTGCGCAGGTCGGCGTCCCGTTTCGCGTGGCCGGTCTCCAGCCCCGCGAGGTCGAGCTCGGCCCGCACGGCCATGCCCTGCACCGAGCCGCCGCGCACCGGGATGGTGCCGGTGACCCGATTGAACCCGAGGTTCCGGACGGCGAACCGCGCGGTGGTGCCCGCGGCGACGACGGTCCAGTTCCCGCTGCGCACGGCGGTCATCGGGGATCACCCACCGGCGCGGGCAGGTCCGCGTGGAGCACGCGGTGCACGTCGACGCGGTCCGGGCCGGGGAGCAGGGCCTCGTCCTCGCCGGGCAGCAGCTCGGTCGTCATCACGGCCCGCTGCGCCGCCTCGATCGCCTCGACGCTGTCGGCGAAACCCAGCACCAGGCAGGCGTTGTCCTCCCCCACCAGCGCGTAGCAGTTGCCTGCTCCCGGCACCTCGCGGACGGCGGGCCAGATCCGGTCGCGTCCCGCGCGCGCCCCGGCGTCGGAGACCTCCTGCCTGCGCGGCCCGGCGAACCAGGTGAGCTGCGCGAACCGCGGTTCGCCCGGCGCGGTGCCGGTGAACTCGACCTGGCAGACCGCCGAACCGCCGTCCGCGGCAGCGCTGTCGCGGTCCGGCCAGAAGGTGATCTCGGCGCCGGCCGCGCCGGCGATCTCGGCGAGCACGCAGCCGCCGAGGGAGCCGGGCCGGGACGTGCCCCGGTCCTCGTCTCCGTCGCCGGACGAGCGCCGGAACTGGTGAACGGTGGCGTACATCGGGTTCTCCTTCCCGCTGTGGTGACCGCACGACTGTCCGCCCGGCGGCGGGGCCGCCACATCAGTGCCGGCACGGATGCGCGGCACTGAATCCCGTCACGGAGCGGGCCGCGCGGGCGATACTCCTGGCGTGGGCACCGAGCCGTTCGTCGGCCGCGCCGCGGCGCGGGGCGAGGTCGCGCGCCTGCTCGGCGACGCCGCCGCGGGCGCGGGCGGACTGCTGCTCGTCGCGGGCCCGGCAGGCATCGGCAAGACCCGGCTCTGCGAGGAAGCCACCGCGGGCGGCCCGGCGCCGGTGCGGTGGGGCCGGTGTGTCGACGATCCGGGCGCGCCGCCGCTGTGGCCGTGGCGCCGCGTCCTGGCCGGGCTGGACGTGCCGGAACCGGACCAGGTGGGCGACCTGGCCGCCGCGCGGTTCCGCTTCGCCGCGGCCGCCACCGACGCGCTGGTGGCCGCCGCCGAGCCGGAGGGCCTGGTGCTCGTGCTGGAGGACCTGCACTGGGCGGACGAAACGTCGCTGCGACTGCTGCGGCACCTAGGCGGCGAGCTGCACCGGTCCCGGCTCGCCGTGCTCGCGACCTACCGCGACACCGAGCCGGGGCGGCTCGACGCGGCGCTGCCGGACCTCCTCGGCCGTCCCGGCGCGCACGGCATCACCCTGCCGCCGCTGTCCGAAGCGGAGGTGCGCGAGTTCCTGGCTCACCACGGTTGCGGCCTCGACGCCCGGCACGCGTTGCGGCGATCCGGCGGCAACCCGCTGTACCTGCGGGCGATCGCGCGGTCCGGCGACGGCGTTCCGCTCGGTCACCTCGTGCGCACGACGGTCGCGGCGCTTCCGTCGCAGACGCGGGAACTGCTGGAGATCGCCGCCGTGCTCGGCGAGGAGGTCGACAGCGCCGTCCTCGCCGAAGTGTCCGGAGTGGACGAGGTGGCCCGCTGGCTCGATCCCGCCGTGCGGGCCGGGGTGCTGGTGCCGGCAGGAGCGGGGCTGCGCCGCTTCGCGCACGCCGTCGTGCGGGACGGGATCTACGCCGGCCTCGAACCCAGCGTCCGCGAGTCCCTGCACGCCCGCGCCGCGCGGGCGCTGGAAGACCGGGCCCGGCGGGATCCGGCGCTGGCCGGGGTGGTCGCCGGGCACTGGCTGCGGTCCGCCGCCGACACACCCGCACTGTCGCGCGCCGCGGACTGGGCCCGGCGAGCGGCCGCGGAGGCGACGCGCTCGCTCGCCTTCGCCGAAGCGGCCCGGTTCCTGGGTTTCGCGCACGACGCCCTGCGCCGGGCGGGCGAGTTGTCGCGCCTGCCCGAGCTGCTGATCGAGCTCGCCACCGCCGAGTACCGCGCGGGCCGCTTCCGGCAGGCCTTCGAGCACGCCCGGCAGGCCGCGCGCGGCCGTCCCGACCTCGCGGCGGCGGCGGCACTGGTCGTGCGGGACATCGCCGCCCCGGATCTGGTGCCGGCCCTGGCCGAGCTGGCCACGACCGCGCTCGGCGTCGTGCACGATCCCGCGCCGCGGTCCCGGCTGCTGGCCCAGTGCGCGTCACTGGCGGCCGAGACCGGGAGCACCGCGGAAGCCGCCCGGCTCGCCGACGAGGCGCTCGCGCTCGCCGAGTCCAGCGGCGACCCGGAGGCGCTCGTGGACGCGGTGCGGGCGCGGTTCAAGGTGTGGCCGATCGAGCTGCCGCTGCCGGAACGGCTCCGGCTCGCCACACTGGCCATCGACCTCGCCGCCCGGACCGGCCAGCCGCTGCTGGCGTTGTGGGGGCACAAGTGGCGGCTGGACGCGGCCTTCGAGGTTGGCACGATGACCGCCGTCGACGTCGAGCTGGCCGCGATCTCCGAGCTGGCGCGCGCCACCCGGCTGCCGCTGGTGCGCTGGCACGAGCTGCGGCTGCGCGCGTCGGTCCTGGCCTACCGCGGGTCGTTCGCGGCGGCCCGGGAGCTGGACGAGCTGGCCACCGAGGTCGCCACCGCCGAGCTCGCCGAGGACGAGACCGCGGCCGGGTTGTCCTTCGCGTTCCGCCAGCAGCTGGCCACGGTCACCGGCGACCCGGGCGAGATCCCCGAGGGCGCCGACTTGGCGCTGGACCAGACCCCGGCGCTCGCGATCGCCGTCGTGTCGGGACCGGTGGTGGCGCTCGTGCTCGGGCGGCGGGCGGAAGCGGCCGCCCGCTACGAGTCGGTCCGGCCGAAGGTCGACACCGCGTTCCTCGCCCAGAACCCGGCGACCGCGTTCCACCTGCTGTTGCTCGCGGACGAGTTCGGCGACCGCGAGATCGCCGGACTGGTGGCCGACCACCTCGCCACGCTGCCACCGGTGGTCTCCGGCGGGGCCGGGGTGTTCTGCTCGGACACGTTCGTGGCGTGGCGGGCGCGTGCCGCGGCGGTGCTGGGCCGTGACGAGGACGCGCGGCGCTGGTTCGCCGAGGCCATCGCGATCGACACCCGCACCGGCGCGCGCCCGTACGTCGTGCTGAACCGGCTCGCGCTGGCCGGACTGACCGGCGACACACCACTCGCGCGGGCCGCGCTTTCGGAAGCGCGGCGCCTGCGGATGCCCGGCGCCGTGCGGCGCGCGTCGGAGCTGCTGGACCGCCTGCGGGCGGCCGATCCGCTGACCGCGCGGGAACGGGAGATCGCCGGCCTGCTGGCGGCAGCGCTGTCCAACCGGGCCATCGCCGAGCGGCTGGTGCTCTCGGAGCGGACGGTCGAGAGCCACGTGCGCAGCATCCTGAACAAGCTGAACCTGGCCAACCGCACGCAGATCGCGGAGTGGGCGCGCACGGCCGGCGTCGGCTGACCGCCCGGCGGACCGGAGGTGACCGGTCCGCCGGGCGGGTGGATCAGGCCTTCCGGCGGGCGCGGACCACGAACAGCAGCGCCGCGCCGCCGAGGACCAGCGCCGCGCCGAGCGCGATCAGCCAGCCGCCGTCGAACCCGGTGTAGGCCAGTTCCTCGGCGTTCTGCGTGGTCGCCTTCGGGCCGCCACTGGTGGTCGCGACGGCGCCGCCGCCGGCCGCGGAGCTACTGGTGGTGCCCGCGCTGGACTCCGGCGTCGTGCTCACGGCGCTCGACGACGACGTGCCCGGGGACGCGGTCGTCGTCCCGGTGGTGGTCCCGGTCGCCGGCGTGCTGGGCGCGGTCGTCATGGTGGTGGTCGTGTTCTCGGTGCCGCAGACGAACCAGTGGCTCAGCTGCGGGATGTTGGCGTTCTGGCCGGTCACCGGGGCCCGCAGGTCCATCCACGATGGACTGTCCGGCAGGCCGAGCTTGCCGGGTTCGTAGACGTTGTAGGCGCTGCCGCCCTTGACGACGATGCCGGTCACCGTGATGTCCGGGGAGACGGTGAGGATGTCGAGGTACTGGTCGTCCTCGAGCTTGCCGCGGGTGTAGGTGTAGTCGTCCGGCGAGGTGAGGATCGAGCCGGCGAGCTTGGCATCGGCGCAGGTGCTGGCATTGCCCTCGTGCCGCGTGGCGCGGGGGTCTTCGGCGGCCGCGTGGGCCGTCGCGGTGCCGAGAACGAAACCGGTGGCCAGCAGGGCCCCGGCGACGGCCGCGCGCAGCGACCGGCGTCCGATGAACGTCATCGTGGGAACTCCAGGAAGGGTCGGGGATTTCGCGCGCCGCCGGGCGGCGCTACGAGCAGGCGCACGCTACCCCGGATGGCGGAACATGATCACGCGGGAATGCGCTCGGTGACCGTTTCGAGTCCGTTTGGTGCTCGTTCCGAAGTAGAACACCGGTAAACGCGAGTGTGTTTCAACCACGGTGTAGAGCAGTGGTGGGTGATTCTTTGACTGAACGCCGTGCAGATGGGGCCTCCACAGTGGACCGGTGTCGCCGCGAGGTCTCATTCCGGCGCCGATTCGGCGCAGGCGTGCCTGCACGTCCTCGGCCTCACCCGCCAGGCGCAGCGGGACGCCCGGGGCCAGGACGCACCACGAACCCGCCCGCTCCGTCGAACTCCACTTCGTACAGTGCGTCGAACCCTTCGGTCCAGTCCAGCGGCTCGAGCCGGGCCAGTGTCGCGAACAGGCCGACCTCCGGCACGCGGCGTGCACGGAAAGCGTTGCGCCGCAACGATCCCGCGCGGTCCGGCGGGCCCTGCCTCCGACAGCTCCGCGACCAACCGCGACTGAGGCGCCTCCCGCCGTCGCGCGTTCGGCCACAGGTCCTTGCTGACGTGCGCGTGGTCGCCGGCCAGGCATCGCGGGAAGAACGCCGTCTTGCCAGAGGCCTGCCGGCCGGCACGGCGAGCCGGGTCAGCGCGACGCCTCCCGGCGGTGCAGCGCCGACACCGCGGCCGTCAGCAGCTCCCCCGGGCGAGGCAGGCGCCCGACCGCCCGGCTGAACGCGCTGCCCCGGAACACCCGGCCGCCCTCGCTGCCGTGCACGCTCCCCGTCTCCGCCACCGGACTGTCCACATTGTCCACCCCGTTGTCCGGGCGCTCGTTGCGGAACGCCCCGGCTCCCAGCCGCCGCACCGAAAGCACCGCGTCGGTGAACGCGGGCGACAGCCGCTGCCCCAGGAAGAACGCCAGCGCCGCCCCGCCGACCGGGATCTCCCGTCGCGGGTGCTCCGCGGCGAACACCACGCTCTCGGCCACGCTTTCCGGCGCGTACACCGGGGGCGGCGGCTTCGGCAGGGCGCCCATCTTGCTGCGCGAGTGCTCGAAGAACGGGGTGTCGATCGCCGCGGGCAGGATCGTCGACACGGCGATCGGGTCGCCGCGCTGGGCCAGTTCGATCCGCAGGCAGTCGTAGAACCCGCGCAGCGCGAACTTGCTCGCCGTGTACGGGGCGTGCAACGGCACGGCGCGGACGCCCTCGACCGAGGCGATCCCGATGACGACCCCGCCACCGGCCCGCCGCAACGCGGGCAGCGCGGCCTTCGCGCCGTGCACGTGGCCCAGGAAGTTCACCCGCATGACGCGCTCGAACTCCGCGTCGCTGATCTCCTCGACATACCCGAACACCGCCACCGCCGCGGCGTTCACCCACGTGTCGATCCGCCCGAACTCGCGCTCGGCCTCGTCCGCCAGCCACCGCACCGCGGCCGGGTCGGCGACGTCGGTCGGCACCGCCAGGGCCTGGCCGCCGCCGTCGCGGATCTCCCGCACCAGCGAGTCCAGCGCCTCCACACCGCGCGCCGCGCACACCACCCGCGCGCCCCGCTCCGCGAAGGCGAGCGCGCTGGCCCGCCCGATCCCGCTGGAGGCCCCCGCGATGACGACCACCTGCTCGGACACCGGTTTCGGCATGGCGACTCCTTCCGTCCCCGGGGCGGTACCCGCTCGGCCGGGGTGGCAACCAAACGCCCCCGGCGCGCGTCGAAGCAGGAACAGCCAAGGGGAGGACCGGGATGACGACGAGCACGCGAGGCCGCTGGACCGGCTGGTGGTACCTGCCGGTGACGATCCTGTCGCTCGGCATCCTGGCGTGGGTGCCGTTCGTGCACGCCGCGGTGCGGCTGCGCCGGCCGCGGATCCACCTGTGGGCGGTCCTGTACTTCGCGGTGCTGGTGGCCGTGCTGGCGGTCCTGCCGCCCGCCGACCCGACGCCGACCCCGGCGGACGACACGCGCTCGGCCATCGGCGGCGCCGTGATGATCGCGATGATCGCCCTGGCGTCGGTGCAGCAGCACTTCCTGCGGCGCCGCGCGAGCACCCCGCGCCCGGCCGCGCCACCCGAAGATCCGGCGGTGGCCCGGGTGAAGGCCGCCCGGGAACGCCGTAGGCAGGCCCGCGAGCTGGCGGCGAACGACCCGGCGATGGCGCGCGAGCTGCGCATCGGCCGCCCCGACCTGCCCCGCGACTATGACGACGGCGGCCTGGTCGACCTCAACGCCGCCCCGGCCACGGCGATCGCCCAGACCTGCGCCGTCGACCCCGCGGTCGCGCAGCAGATCGTCGACGCCCGCGCCGGCGCCCGCTTCTCGGCCGTCGACGACGTCTTCGCCCTCACCGAGCTGCCCCTGGACACGTGGGACGCGATCCGGGAACGGGGCATCGTAATCTGAGCTACCAGGCGCGCGCCTCGCGCAGAAGGAGGTCCCGCACGCGCTCGACCGCGGGATTCACCTCGGCGCCGGGCCGCTGCGCCAGGAACACCGTGTTGAACGGCGCCTCCTCCGGCTCGTGCAGCGGGACGAGGGCGCCGGCCGCGAGCTCGGCCGCGCACAGGTACCGCGGCAACACGCTGTACCCGGCGCCGGCGGCCACCGCGGCCACCACCCCCCGCAGGTCGGGCATGGTCACCGCCGCCTCGACGGTCAGCCGCTTGCCGAACACGTCCCGCCAGTACCGGCGCGCGATCGGCAGGTCCTCGGCGTAGGTCACCAGCGGCAGGCCCGCCACCGCGCCGCACGGGTCGTCACCGGCCCGCGCGGCCCACGACGGCGCGGCGACGAGCACGTAGTCCTCGTCCATCAGCGGGTACGCCACCAGCGCACGGCCGCGGGGACGGCGGGTCGAGATCACCAGGTCGTGGTGCCCGGCGCGCAACTGCTCCAGCAGCGGATCCGTCAGCCCGGTCGCCACCCGCAGCCGCACGCCACCGGCGACCAGCGGCGCCAGCGCGGGCATCACACGCACGCACAGCAGCTCGGCCGGCCCGGCCAGGTACACCGGCTCCGGCGGTCCGGAGTGGACGGTGGCCGTCGCGGCGACGGCGGCCAGCGCGTCGACCGGCCCCGCGACCCGGCCCGCCAGCTCGTGCGCCAGATGGGTGGGTTCGGCGCCGCGCGGGAGGCGGGTGAACAACGCGCGGCCCAGCTGCTGCTCGAGGGTGCGCACCTGCGCGGTCACCGTCGGCTGGGACAGGCCCAGCAGCGGCGCCGCCGCGGTGAACGAGCCCGACCGATAGACGGCGAGGAAGGTGCGCAGCAGGTTCAGGTCCACACCAGCCAAGGTATCGGAACACCGATCGCACCGATTGCCAACTCTATTCGATTTCCGATGGCTTCCCGCCTACCGTCGCAGGCATGGCGAACATTCTCTTCGTGATGACCGGCGCCGACCGCTGGACGCTGGCGGACGGCACCCAGCACCCGACGGGCTTCTGGGCCGAGGAGGCCGTGGTCCCGTTCGAGGCCTTCACCGCGGCCGGGCACCAGATCACCGTGGCCACGCCCGGCGGTGTGGTGCCGCCCGTCGACGAGGCCAGCCTGAGCCCGGAGGCCACCGGCGGCGCCGAGACCGCCGCCCACCTGCGCGAGGCTGCCGCCGCCGACTTCGCCGACCCGGTCGCACTGGCCGACATCGACCTGGACGGCTTCGACGCGGTGTACGTGCCCGGCGGGCACGGCCCGATGGAGGACCTCGCCTCCGACGCCGACTCCGGCCGGCTCCTCGCCCGCGCCCTGCGGGAGGGCAGGCCGCTCGGCGTGGTCTGCCACGGGCCGGCCGCACTGCTGGCCGCCACCACCGACGAGGGCGGCAACGCCTTCGCCGGGTACCGGATCACGGCGTTCAGCAACGCCGAGGAGGAGCTGGCCGGCAACGCCGCCAAGGCGCGCTGGCTGCTGCAGGACCGGCTCACGGAGGCGGGCCTGAAGGTCGAGACGGGTGAGCCGTTCGCGCCGCACGTGGTGACCGACCGCACCGTGGTGACCGGGCAGAACCCCGCCTCGTCCGCTCTACTCGCCGCGGAACTGCTGAAACTGCTGGCTGCCGGGTCCGTGTCCTGACACAGGAGCCGACGCGCACCAGCCACCAGGACTGGCTGGTGCGCGCGGAGTCCACAGCGGACCGTGGCAGCATGGGGTGGTGACCGAATCCCGCGCCGAGGACGCCCCGCTGACCCTCTACCTGGTCAAGCGGCTGGAGCTGGTGATCCGCTCGCTGATGGACGACGCGCTGCGCCCGTTCGGGCTGACCACCCTGCAGTACACCGCGCTGACCGCGCTGCGGCACCGCAACGGGCTGTCGTCCGCGCAGCTCGCGCGCCGCTCGTTCGTCCGGCCCCAGACCATGCACACCATGGTGCTCACGCTGGAGAAGTACGGGCTCATCGAGCGCGCGGAGGACCCGGCCAACCGCCGGGTCCTGCTCGCCACCCTCACCGAGCGCGGCAAGCGGGTCCTCGACGAGTGCACGCCGCTGGTCCGGGAGCTCGAGGACCGGATGCTGTCCGGCATGGACGACGACCGCCGCGCCGGGTTCCGACGGGACCTGGAGGACGGCTACGGGATGCTCGCCTCGCACGCCAACGCTCAGCGCGCGTTGACGAACGGCGGCGGCGAGTAACGCGCGAACGCCGCGTCCCCGATCGTCGAAGCCACCTCCTGCAGCCGCTCCGGCCGCGCCGCGTCCGACCAGGCGCCGGTGCGGATGCGCTGCTGCACAGCGAACAACCCGGCGAGGTACTCGGCCGGGGTGAACGCGCAATGCCCCACCCGCTGCACGTACGCCTGCCGCAGCAGGGCGCTCTCCCCCGCGCGGGCCACGCGCAGCGCGTAGTCCCGCTGGTACTCCACCGGCGCGAGCTGATCGGCGATCGTGTGCAGGGTCAGCTCCGGCACGCGCAACTCCCCCGTCGGCGTCGACGTGCGCCGCATCCAGGCCAGCGCCCCGGCGTCCGGGGCGATGTCCGCGGCGCGGGTGAGCGCGCCCAGGTCGGCGTGCAGGTCCAGGCCCGCCTCCCGGTAGAGCGCGGCGACCTGCCGCAGCTGCGCGGACCGGTGCACCAGCCGCGCGTAATCGACGCCGGTGTTCCAGCCGCTGTCGCCGCCGGCCACCGAGACGATGCTGACGCGCGACGGGATCACGAACGGCAGCGTCTGCAACAGCCACGTGTACTGCGCTTGTTGCTGCTGGGCGAAGTCCGCAGGCGGCCGCGGCCCCGTGGACCACGTCGGCATGTTCATCAACGAGGCCGCGAGCGCGATCCGCGCGCGGCCGTCCGGAGTGGCCTGCGCCCGCTGCACCGCGGTGGTGAGGGCGGTGACGGTGGCGGCGGCCTGCGCCGGCGTGGTGAACCCGGTGAGCTGGACCTCCTGCCCGGGCAGCAACAGCTCGGCGAGGGCGTGCATGCCGTCGAGCTGGTAGTTGTTCAGGTTCACCCCGCCGCCGACGAGACCGCACGTGGTCAGCACCCCGTCGACGCGACCGCCCTCGGCGAGCAGCGCCGACACCAGGCCGCCCATCGACTGCCCCAGCGCGACCACCTCGCGCGCGGTTCCGATGCGCTCCTCGACCGTGGCGAGGGTGCCGAGCTGGTCGGCCACCGCGGTGTCGAGCGCCCAGCCCGCGTGGGCGTAGGACGATCCGGCGAGCGCGTAGCCGCGGTCCAGCAGCGCCTGCGCGGTCGCCGCGTCGGGCGCGTCGGCGGGCGGGTTGTCCGGGCCGGGGCGGAAACCGTGGCTGAACAACACCAGCGTGCCGTTCCAGCCGGCGGGCACGTCGGCGATCCAGGTGGCGCCGTTCGGCAACGTCCCGGTGAGCCGGGTCGCGGCGCTCGCCGGCGCGGCGGGCAGGACGACGGCGAGCACCAGCGCCAGCAGCAGGACCCCGAGACGGCGGGTCACGCCTCACCCCGCGGGGTCAGCGCGACGGCGACCAGCGCCAGCAGGGCCATCCCGGCGAGGTAGAGGCCCACCAGCAGCGAGCTGCCGGAGGCGGTGAAGATCGCGGTCGCCACCACCGGCGCGAGGCCGCCGCCGACCACGTTCCCCAGCTGGTAGCCCAGCGACACGCCGCTGTAGCGGATGCGGGTCGGGAACTGGTCGGACAGCAGCGCGGGCAGCGGCCCGTACTGGGCGGACACGGTGATGACCGTGACCACGCACGCCACCAGCGCCAGCACGAACACGCCGGTGTCGAACACGAGGAAGAACAGCAGCGCCGCGACGGCCTGCGCGATCGCGCCCGCGGCGATCACCTTGCGGCGGCCGAAGCGGTCGGCCAGCCCGGACAGCCCGTAGATCGCGCCGAGCTGCACCACGCTGGTGAGGATCACGACGATCAGCAGCTCGTTGCGGGAGTAGCCGACTTCCGCGGTGCCGTAGGACAGGATGTAGGTGAGGATGATGTAGCCCATCGCGGTCGACGCGCCGGTCACGAACACCGCCCGCAGCACGGCCAGCGGGTGGTCGCGCAGCACCTCCAGCAGCGGCACGCGCGCCGGGCGGTGCCGCGCGGCCTCCTCGAACAGCGGGCTTTCGGTGAGGCGGCGCCGGATCACCAGGCCGAAGATCACCAGCACGAAGCTGACCAGGAAGCCCAGCCGCCAGCCCCACTCGACGAACGCCTCGCGCGTCGAGGTCGAGGCGACCAGCAGCACCAGGTTCGCGACGATCGCGCCCGCCGGGACGCCGAGCTGCGGCGCTGCGCCGTAGAGCCCGCGGCGGGACGGCGGCGCGTGCTCGACGGCCATCAGCGCCGCGCCGCCCCATTCGGCGCCGACCCCGACGCCCTGTGCCAGCCGCAGGACCACGAGCAGGATCGGCGCGGCCACGCCGATCTGGGCGTAGGTCGGCAGCAACCCGACCAGCACGGTGGCCGTGCCCATGATCAGCAGCGAGATCACGAGCATCCGCTTGCGGCCGATCCGGTCGCCGAAGTGGCCCGCCACGATCCCGCCGACCGGGCGCGCCAGGAACCCGACCGCGAACGTGGTCAGCGACGCGAGCTGGCTGACCGCGGGGTTGCTGGAGGGGAAGAACTGCGGCCCGAAGACGAGCGCGGCGGCCGCGCCGTAGAGGAAGAAGTCGTACCACTCGATGGCGGTGCCCACGAAACTCGCCACGGCGACCCGCCGGGCTTCGCGGGTGCCCGAGGCCTGCGCGGAGACGGCTGGCTGGTGCGTCATCGAACCACCAATCATCAGAGACCCTGATATGAGGAGGAAGGATGGCATCGGGGCACGAACCCGTCAAGGCTCTTGACTGAGTACTCACTCAGGGGCAGTGTCGGCAGCGACCCGCGACGGCGCGGGAGACGAGGAGACTCACCATGGCGGGACGGGTTGCGGGCAAGGTCGCGTTGATCACCGGCGCCGCGCGGGGCCAGGGCCGGGCGGACGCGGTGCGCCTGGCGCAGGAGGGCGCCGACGTGATCGTGGTGGACATCGCCGCCACGCTGCCCAGCGTCACCTACGCCTCCCCCACGCTCGCCGATCTGGACGAGACCGTGAGCCTGGTGGAGAAGACCGGGCGGCGGGCGGTGCGGGTGCAGGCGGACGTGCGGGACCTGGCGGCGCTGCGGGCGGGCGTGGACGCGGGCGTCGCCGAGCTGGGCGGGCTGGACATCGTGGTGGCCAACGCCGGGATCTGCGTGCCCGCGCAGTGGGACGACGTGACCGAGGAGATCTTCGACGACACGATCGGCGTGAACGTGCGCGGCGTGTGGAACACGGTGATGGCGGGCGCGCCGCACCTGGTCGAGCGGGGCGGCGGGTCGATCATCCTGATCAGCTCGGCGGCCGGGATGAAGGTGCAGCCATTCCTCGTGCCGTACACGACGAGCAAGTGGGCGGTGCGCGGCATGGCGAAGGCCTTCGCGACCGAGCTGGCGCGGCACAACATCCGGGTCAACAGCGTGCACCCGACGGGCGTGAACACCGGGATGACCGGCGAGGGGCTGCAGGCCGCGTTCGCCAAGGGGTTCGAGCGCGACCCGAAGCTCGCCGGGATG
Organism: Amycolatopsis sp. NPDC006125; assembly: GCF_040614195.1. Classification (NCBI taxonomy): domain Bacteria; kingdom Bacillati; phylum Actinomycetota; class Actinomycetes; order Pseudonocardiales; family Pseudonocardiaceae; genus Amycolatopsis; species Amycolatopsis sp. NPDC006125. The sequence goes on along the minus strand of NZ_JBEXTZ010000024.1, from coordinate 35,494 downwards.
CTGACGAACCTGTTGCCGGTGGTGATCACCGAACCCGAGGACGTCGCCGACACGGTGCTGTTCCTCGCCTCGGACGAGTCGAAGTACGTCACCGCGCACGAGCTGGCTCCGGACGCGGGGGTGACCGAGTTCTGAGCGCCGTGGACGAACCCGCCGCCTCCGGCCGCGACCGGATCCTGGCCGCGGCGGAGGAGCTGTTCGCCGAGCGCGGGTACGCGCGCACGTCGACCGCGCGCCTGGCGGCCGCGGCCGGGGTGCCGCAGGGGCTGATCTTCTACCACTTCGGCACGAAGGAAGGCCTGCTGCTGGCGCTGATCCGGGAACGGTCGACGCGCACGCTGGCGGACCTGGTGCCGGCCACCGTCCCGCCCGACGCGCACGCCGCGGTGGCCGAGCTGTGGCGGCGGCTGGCGCGGCACCTCGGCGAGCAGACGCCGATGCACCGGATCGTGTTCCGGGAAAGCGAGCACCACCCGGAGCTGCAGGCCCGCGCCCGCGAAATCCACGACTCCATCATCACGGCGGTGAGCGCCTACCTGGCCCGGGTGACTGGGGACGCCAGACCGGCGCCCCGGCACCACGCCGCGGCGCGGATGCTGGTGGCGACGTCGTCGGCGACCTCGGTGACGCCCGGCGCGCCCCCACTGGCCGCAAAGGTGGTGGCGGACCTGCTGCTGAACGGGCTCGGCTGAGCTTCAGCTCGCATAGGGCGGCGGGACGGCGGGACAGTGGTCACCATGACCGACACCGCACTGCAGCGCATGGACAACATCGCCATCGTCGTCGACGACCTCGCCGCCGCCAAGGCGTTCTTCACCGAACTCGGCTTGGAGCTGGAAGTCGAGGCGACACTGGAGGGCAGCCTGGTGGACCGCCTCCTCCGGCTCGACGGCGTCCGGACGGACATCGCGATGATGCGGACCCCCGACGGCCACGGACGGGTCGAGCTGACCAAGTACCACTCACCCGCCAGCCCGGACGGCGCCCAGACCGTGCACGCGCTGGGCGGGCACCGCATCATGTTCGCCGTCCGGGACATCGACGACGTGCTCGACCGCCTCCGGGCGCACGGCGCGGAACCCGTCGGCGAAGTGGTGCGGTACGGCGACAGCTACCGGCTCTGCTACGTCCGCGGCCCCGCCGGGATCTTCGTCGCGCTCGCCGAGGAGCTCGGCTGAGCGGCCACCCGGGCCAGGACGTCGACCGCGCGCGCCCAGCGCTCTTCGTCCAGCCCGGCCTGCGTCGTGATGCGCAGCCGGGAAATCCCGTCGGGCACGGACGGCGGCCGGAAACACCCCACCCGCACTCCCGCCGCGAGCGCGTCGGCCTGGGCGGCGAGCGCGGCGTGCGGTGAGGGCATCGGCACCGACAGCACCGCGCCCGCCGAGCGCGGCACGCTCAGCCGCTCGGCCAGTCCCGCGCCGCGCTCGTGGATCCGGGCCGGGAGGTCCGGCCGGGCGCGCAGTGTGCGCAACGCGGCCAGAGCCCCGGCGGTGGGCGCGGGCGCCAGCCCGGTGTCGAAGATGAACGGGCGCGCCCGGTTGACGAGGTGGTCGATCAGCGCGGCGGAGCCGAGGACCGCGCCACCCATCGCGCCCAGCGACTTGGACAACGTCGCCGTCATCACCACGTGCGGATGACCGGACAGGCCGAGTCCGTGCAGCAGTCCCCGGCCACCGTCGCCGGCCACGCCGAGCCCGTGCGCCTCGTCGACGACGAGCAGCGCGTCGTGCTCCGCGCACACCCCGGCCAGCTCGGCGAGCGGCGCGGCGTCGCCGAGGACCGAGAACACCGACTCGGTCAGCACGAGCGCCCTGCGGTCACCGGCGGCGGCCAGCGCATCCCGGACGGAGGTGACGTCGTTGTGCGGGACCACCCGGACGGCGGCCCGGGACAGGCGCGCGGCGTCGATCAGCGACGCGTGGACGTGGGCGTCCGAGACGATCACCGTGTCCCGGTCCGCCAGCGCGGTCACCGCCGACAGGTTGGCGTGGTAGCCGGTGGAGAACACCAGCGCCGCCTCGCGGCCGGTGAACTCGGCCAGTTCGCGCTCCAGCTCGGCGTGCAGCGTGGTCGTGCCGGTCACCAGGCGGGACGCGCCGGCGCCTGCGCCCCAGACGAGCGCGGCTTCGGCTGCCGCGCGGCGGACGCCGGGATCGCCGCTCAACCCCAGGTAGTCGTTGCTCGCCAGGTCGATGAGGTCATCGCCGGCCGTCCGCGGGCGCAGCGTGCGCTGCAGGCCGGCGGCCTCTCGCGCGGTGCGCTGCGTGGCGAGCCACTCCGCCCAGCTCATGCGACCGCCGCCGCGGCCGCGATGCCACGGCAGATCGTGGCGATGTCGTCGTCGGTGCACACGTACGGCGGCATGGTGTAGATCAGGTCGCGGAACGGCCGCAGCCACACGCCCTCCGCCAGCGCCGCCTCGGTCGCCTTGGCCACGTCGACCGGGTGGTCCAGCTGGACCACGCCGACCGCGCCGAGCACCCGCACGTCGGCCGCCTCGATCCCGTGCAGCGCCTGCAATCCCGCGTTGATCCGGCGCACGTCGGCCCGCCAGTCCACACTGGTCAGCAGGTCCAGGCTGGCGCTGGCGACCGCGCAGGCCAGCGGGTTGCCCATGAACGTGGGCCCGTGCATGAGCACACCGGAGTCGCTGGCCGACAGTCCCCTGGCGACCTCGGTCGTGCACAGGGTGGCGGCCAGCGACAGGTAACCGCCGGTGAGCGCCTTGCCGACGCACATCACGTCCGGCGCCACGCCCGCGGCGTCGGCGGCGAAGAGCGTGCCGGTGCGGCCGAAACCGGTGGCGATCTCGTCGAAGATCAGCACCAGCCCGTGCTCGTCGGCCACCTCCCGGAAGACCGGCAGACAGCTCGCCGGATAGGGGTGCATGCCGCCGGCGCCCTGCAGCAGGGGCTCCACGATCAGCCCGGCCAGACGTCCGGCGTGCTCGGCCGCGAGCGCGCGGAAGCCCGCCGCCCACCCGGCGACGTCCACGTCGGACCGGGGCGGGCGGTCGCCGAACACCTGCTCCGGCAGCAGCCCCGACCACATCGCGTGCATGCCGCCGTCCGGGTCGCACACGCTCATGCAGTCGAAGGTGTCGCCGTGGTAGCCGCCGCGAACGGTGAGGAACCGCGTCCGCTCCGGGTGGCCGGTTCCGCGCTGGTACTGCAGCGCCATCTTCATCGCCACCTCGACGCTCACCGAGCCGGAGTCGGCGAGGAACACGTGCTCCAGCCCGGCCGGGGTGAGGTCGACCAGCCGCGCCGCGAGTTCGACGGCGGGCTCGTGGGTGAGACCGCCGAACATCACGTGCGACATCGTCGCCAGCTGGCGCCGCGCCGCCTCGTCGAGCACCGGGTGCCGGTAGCCGTGGATCGCCGACCACCACGACGCCATGCCGTCGACCACCTCCCCGGCGCCGTCGACGGTGATCCGGCTGCCGGACGCGCCGGTGACCAGCCGCACCTGGGCCGGATCGGTCATCGAGGTGTACGGGTGCCACAGGTGCCCGCGGTCGAACGCGAGCAGTTCGGCGGGTGTCATCACGCGTTGGGGACGACGGCGGTGCCCGCGCCGCGCCGCCGGATCGCCGGGTCCACGGGTTCCCTCGCCGCGATGTCCTCTTCGGAGCCGAGCACGACGAAACCGTTGTCGCGGACCATTTCCAGGTCCGCCTCGGCGGCCTGCCCCTCGGAGGTGAGGTAGTCGCCGAGGAAGATCGAGTTGGCCACGTGCAGCGCGAGCGGCTGCAGCGAACGCAGGTGCATCTCGCGGCCGCCCGCGATGCGGATCTCCTTGTCCGGGCAGACGAACCGCGCCATGGCCAGGATCTTCAGGCACCGCAACGGGGACAGCTCCCACGTGTCCGCCAGCGGGGTGCCGTCGAAGGGCATCAGGAAGTTGACCGGGATCGAGTCGGCGTCCAGCTCCTTGAGCGCGAACAGCGCTTCGACCAGCTGCTCGTCGGTCTCCCCCAGCCCGGCGATGAGTCCCGAGCAGGGCGACAGCCCGCCGCGCTTCGCCTTCTCCACGGTGTCCACCCGGTCGGCGTAGGTGTGGGTCTGGACGATGTTGTGGTGGTGGCTCTCGGCCGTGTTGATGTTGTGGTTGTAGGCGTCCACCCCGGCGTCGGCGAGGCGCTCGGCCTGCCCGTCGGAGAGCAGGCCGAGGCAGGCGCAGACCTCGACGTCCGGGTGCTCGGCCTTCAGCGCCCCGACCATCTCGGCGACGCGGTCGATGTCCCGGTTGGACGGTCCGCGCCCGGAGGAGACCAGGCACACCCGCCCGGCGCCACCGGAGATCCCGGCGCCGGCCTGCTTGAGGGCCTCCTCCGTGGACAGCCAGGAGTACTTGAGGATGGGCGCCGCGGAGCCGAGCGCCTGGGAGCAGTAGTTGCAGTTCTCCGGGCACAGACCGGACTTCAGGTTCACCAGGTAGTTGACCTTGACGGTGTTGCCGAAGTGCGCGCGGCGCAGCCTGCCCGCCGCGGTGACGACGGACAGCACTTCGGCGTCGTCGGCGCCCAGCACGGCAAGGGCGTCGCCGGGCCCGGCGGGTACCCCGGCGAGGACCGCGTCGGCGAGCTGCTCGAACCTGGAGCCCATCCACTTTCTCCTGACTCAGAGTGACTATTCGATTACAACCTGAACGGTGTTCGGGTGAGCGGCGCTGACGGTACACTGGGCGCCGCGAACAGGTCAATGGGAGGAGTCCGGCGTGCGCTACCAGCGGCGCGATGTCGTCGAGCGCGCGATCGAGGTCCTCGACGAGTACGGCCTGGAGTCGCTCACCATGCGCCGGCTGGCCGCCGAACTCGGGCTGCAACCGAGCGCGCTCTACCACCACGTGCCGAACAAGCAGACGCTGCTGGCCGCGGTCGCCGACGAAATCCTCGAACGCGGCAAGCGTGAGCGCCGGGCCGCCGAGTGGGACCAGCGGGCGGTGGAGATCTGCGCCGAACTGCGCGACGCGATGCTGGCCTACCGGGACGGCGCCGAGGTGGTCGCCACCGCGCACACCTTCGGCCTCGGCGCGGGCGAACCGGCTGAGCAGTTACGGAAGGCCCTGCGCGACGGCGGCCTGCCGGACGACCTCGTCGACGTCGGCACCCGGGCGCTGCTGCACCTGGTGTTCGGCCACACGGCGGACGAACAGGCGGCGCTGCAGGCCTCCAGCGCCGGGGCGATCGACCGGGAACCCGGCGGTCCCGGCGACTTCGAGCAGGGAATCGAACTGCTCCTGGACGGCATCCGCTCGCGCGTGCGCCGCTGACCACCCTCCGGAGCAGCTCGCCAGGACGGCCGCGGCAAGTTCCTCCGGCGGTGCGACGAAGTCCGGGACGGAGTGCCCGAACTTCGGCTCCTCCGCAACGGCGACCGCCGCCTCGGCCCGCTCGTGGTCGGTCACGTCCAACGCGAACCGCAGCACGTTGCCGCCGGACCCGATCGACCCGGCCAAGGCCGCGCGTGTGCTGCTCGATCGCGCCAGTGAGATCCCGGTCCAGTCACGCCGGTACCAATCCGCCGTTCACGTGCTCGAGCCGTTCGCCCGGCGGCCGGCCGCCCCATCGCCGGGCTTCGGCGGAGCGGGCGTTCTCCGGTCAGCCGGGTGTCCCCGCCCGCGCCCGGTCCACGCCCGCCGCGTGCATCCGGTGCACGTGCAGTTCACCCTCGGACAACAGCGTCACGGCGGCACTGCGCCGGCGCGGGCAGCGGCGGCCACATCGGACAGAAGCCCGGCGCAGGTGCTGACTTAGGTCCTCGCCACGGGTGGCTTACGCCCGTTTCCCGCGGCGGCGCCGCTCGCACACGCTGGACCTGTAGAGCCGACGAGGAGGAACCATGCGACACACGCACCGGCACTGGCGCGAACTGAGCCGGACCGAGCAAGGAGCCATCGTTGCGGCGGCAGCCCTGCAGGTGGCCCTGGCCGCCGACGCGTGGTGGGACCTGTCCCGCCGCCCGGCCGAATCCGTGCGCGGCCCGAAGGGCGCCTGGGCGCTGGCGATCGCCGTGAACTTCCTCGGCCCGCTGGCCTACCGGCGCTTCGGCCGCAAGCCGGTCATCGAGCCGGAACCGGCGCACCCGTGAGGCGCTGCGCCCGGATCGCCGGGCTGGTCCTGGTCACGGCTCTGCTGGTCGCCTCGTGCGCGGCGGGGCCGAACGACGCCGCGGCGGGCACGCCCGACCCTGCCGGGTTCTGGCTCGGCGTGTGGCACGGGATCATCTGCCCGATCGCGTTCATCGTCTCGCTGTTCGACGACAGTGTCGGCATCTACGAGGTGCACAACAACGGCAACTGGTACAACTTCGGCTTCGTCTTCGGCATCGCCCTGATGAGCTCGATCTTCAGCCGCCCCGTGTTCACGGCACCAGCCAGGCGGCGACGGCGGAAGTCCTGACCACGGCGGCTCGGGAAGCCCGCTCACCGGTGGTGCGCGATCTCCTCCTGGAGCCGCTCGAACCGGTGCCGCGCACGCTCGTCGGCCGCGGCCTGCTCGGCGGCGGCCGCCACGTGCCCGTCCGGCCCCGGGAACACCAGCGTGATCCGGTCGTCCTCCAGCCAGTGCACCAGGTAGGGCGGCGCACCGTCGGGCGAGCGCACCTCGATGACCTGGCCGCGCCGCGCCGGCTGCCCGATCACGGGCGACTTGATGACCAGCCAGTCCCCTGGTTCAGCGCGCATGATCCACCGGTTCCCCTCCGTCGCCGGCCATCTCGGACCCCGTGAACGAGTTGAGCGACCGGAAGCTGCTCATCAGCTGCGCCGGGAAGACGATCGTGGAGTTGCGCTCGATCGCGGTCCCGGCGAGCACCCGCAGGTTGAGCGGAAGCCGCCGCAGTCGTGCCTCGGCCGCGGTCCAGCCGACCACGATCGGGCCGGCGGGGTGGCAGGACATCAGTGGGGCCTCGTTCTCAGGTCGGATTTGGTGCCGCATGCCAGGGGTTCAGGCCCTCGGGACGCGTTCGACGGCGTCGAAGTGCTCGACGTCTCCCGCATAACACCGCGCCTCGATCACGCCCGGCACGCCCTCCGCGAGCGCCGCGGCGATCTCGTCGTCCCGCTGCCCGCCCTCGCTGTCGAGGATCAGCGCCCGGCCGTCCTTGACGTCCACGTACCACCGGTCCGCCCGCCCGAGCACGGCCAGGCGGGCGCGGATGTCGTGTTCCAGCAGGGCGTCCGGCCGGGCCAGCACGCGGACCAGATCGCGCGCGGTGATCACGCCGACGATCCGGTTGCCGTCCACCACCGGGACGGCGCGGATCGCGCGGCCGGCCATCATCCGGCCCACTTCGGTCACGTCGGTCTCCGGACCGACCGTGACGACGCCGGTGGTCATCACCTCGCCGACCCGGCGGGCGACCTTCGTGCCCTCGCCGCGGAAGCGGTCGGCGACGAAGTCGGATTCGGTGACGATCCCGGCGAGCCGGTCCTCCTCGGTGACCGGCAGGGCCGTGAACCCGCGCTGGGCCATCAGCCATTCCGCCGTCTTGACGGGCGTGCCCGGCTCGACGGTGACGGCCGGGGCGCTCATGATGTCTCGTGCTCGCATGGGATTCTCGTTTCAGCGGTCGTGTTCGGGACGGACGACCATCACCGGGCACTGGGCGTGGTGCAGCAGCGCCTGGCTGGTCGAACCGAGCAGCAGCCCGCCGAACCCGCCGCGCCCGCGGCTGCCGACCACGACCAGCTGGGCCTGCGCACTCCAGTCGAGCAGCTGGTGACGGGGGCGGTCCCGCACCACGACCCGCTCGACCTTCACGTCCGGGTGCCGCTCCTGCCTGCCGCTCAGCTGCTCGGCCAGAAGCCGCTGCTCGTCCTGCTCGATCTCGTCCCAGTCCACCGCCAGCGGCAGGGTCCCGTAGTAGCCGGTGAACTGGTCGTCGCTCCACGCGTGCACCGCGATCAGCGGCGCGCCCCGCCAGGACGCCTCCTCGAACGCCGTGTCCAGCGCCCGCTCGCTGTTCGAGCTGCCGTCCACGCCGACGACCACCGGCCCGTCCTCGGTGTCCCGGCCGCGGACGACCGCGACGGGGCATCGGGCGTGGGCCGAAACCTCGACGGTGGTCGATCCGGTGAGCATGCCGGTGAAGCCACCGGCGCCCGAGCTGCCGAGCACGATCATCCGGGCGCCGCGGGACCGGGACACCAGCAGGGGCGCCGCGGGCTCGTCCGGCATCTCCGAGGTGATCGTGACTTCGTCGCCGGCGACCTCGCGGGCGGTCCGCACCGCCTCCGCCAGCGTCTTCTCGCCTGCCCGCACCAGCTCGTCGTAGGTGTTCTGCAGCACCGGCATCCCGGCCCCGTAGAACCCGGCGAGCGGGGCGAACGCGTACACGACGTGCAGTGGCTCGTGGCGGCGCCGCGCGTTCGCGGCGGCCCACCGAAGTGCCCGGAGGGAATGTTCGGATCCGTCGATCCCGACGACGATCGCGTCCTGCGCGCTGCTCATGGTCATGCCCACGAACGTAGGGAGACGAGGCGCCCGCGGGCAGCAGGCCATGGTCACCGGCCGCAGGGACTTCCGGCCCTGCCGCGGCCGCCGGGCCGAAGGTCCCGGCGACCGGGGACCAGCGGCCGTCGTGCACGCGCGAGCCGCGGGCGCACGGTGGAAGCGCCAAGGAGGTGGTCACCGTGACCGACACCGAACTCGACCGTCGCCGGCTCGCACTGGCGCGGCTCAAGCGCAAGCACGACTACTACGCGCACGTGCTCGTCTTCGTCCTCTTCAACGGATTCCTCGTCGGGATCTGGGCGCTCACCGACGCGGGGTTCTTCTGGCCGGTGTTCTCGCTCGGGCTCTGGGGCTTCGGCCTGATCATGCACACCTGGGACACGTTCGCGCCGAACTCGCCCAGCGAGAAACGAATCCGCAGGGAGATGGACCGGATGCCGTGACCGCGTCGCTCCGGCCCCGTGCGGCTCCGCGGTCCACATCGGACTGGGCGTCGTCCGGGCTCAGCTGATCCACACGCCGCTGTCCACCACCCAGATCCCGCCGTCGCCGGCGCGCGCCGGCTGCCGCAGCTGCAGGCTCACGATGCGGCCGGTCGCGGTGTCGGTCACCTCCGCGGTGTGCGGGTCGGCGAGGGCGACGTCCGCCCCGCTCCAGCCGAGCCGGGACCGCACGAACGCTCCGGCCACGGCCGCCACGTCCAGTCGCCACGGCTGGTGCCCCTGGTCCACCGACTCCTGCAGGGCGGCGGCGTCCGCGGCGGACATGCCCTCCCCGGCGATGGTCGTGCCCGGCGCGGGGGTCTGCGCGGTCTTCGTGGTCTGTGGGGTCTGGGGCGCGGTGGTGGTCTTCCTCGTCGTGGTCGCCGGGCCCGGCCCGCTCGCCGAGGTCGGGCCCGCCGGCTGCGCGGAACTGGTCTGCGGCGCGGGCGGCGGATTGTCGTCCCCGCCGCACGCGGTGAGCGCGCCGACGAGCGCGGCCGCGGCCACCGCGGCGGCGGTCCGGGCGACTGTGGTCATGGCGGTCCCCTTTCTGCTGTCCCCCGCCTCATCAACCGCCGGGAGCGGAAAGCGGCGAAAGAGCCGGTGGTCCCCGGAACAGGGCCCGAAGTCCCGGGCAGGAAGGACGGAACCGCCCGTGGCGGACGGGCACTTCGGCCCTGGGCCGGCCGCCGCGGGAGCAGCAGCATCGGCCTTTTCCGGGAGAGGAGCCAAGCATGACGGTCCGGGTGGGCATCAACGGATTCGGCAGGATCGGACGGGACCTCCTGCGCGGAGTGCTCGACCGCGCGGGCAGCGACATCGAAGTGGTCGGCGTCAACGACGTGGCCTCGGCCACCACGCTCGCGCACCTGCTGCGCTACGACTCGACGTTCGGGCCGCTCCGGCAGCCCGTCGAGGTCCACGACGGCGGGCACTTCGGGCCGGTTCTGGAGGTCGGCGCGCACCGGGTGCACGTCAGCTCCTGCCCGGACCCGGCGGACCTGCCCTGGGAGGCGCTCGGCGCCGACGTCGTCATCGAGTCGACCGGCCGGTTCCGCACACGGGAGGCCGCCGCGGCGCACCTGGCCGCGGGCGCCCGCAAAGTGGTGATCTCCGCGCCCGGCAAGGGTGTCGACGCCACCATCGTGATGGGCGTCAACGAGGACGACTACGACCCGCACGCGCACGACGTCGTCTCCAACGCCTCCTGCACCACCAACTGCGTGGCGCCGATGGTCAAGGTGCTGCACGAGGCGTTCGGGGTGCGGCGCGGCCTGCTGACCACGATCCACAGCTACACCAACGACCAGGCGCTGCTCGACGGCCCGCACAAGGACCTGCGCCGCGCGCGCTCGGCCGCGGTCAACATGATCCCGACCAGCACCGGCGCCGCCAAGGCGGTCGGCGAGGTCCTGCCCGACCTGGCAGGAAAGCTCGACGGGGTCGCCGTCCGCGTCCCGGTCGAGAACGGCTCGCTCACCGACCTCGCCGTCGAGGTCTCGGAGCCGGTCACGCCCGGGCAGGTCAACCGCGCCTTCGCGGTCTCCGCCGACGGCGAGCTCAAGGGGATCCTGCGGTACACCGAGGACCCCATCGTCTCCCGCGACATCATCGGCGACCCCGCATCCTGCGTGTTCGACGCGAGCCTGACCAAGACCGAGGACAACCTCGTGAAGGTCTTCGGCTGGTACGACAACGAATGGGGCTACAGCCAGCGCACCCTCGACCTGGTCGAGCTCATCGGCCACAGCCTGTGAGGAAGAGCCGGCCATGACCGCGTGCAGCAGCATCAAGGCCGACACCGGCGGGTTCGTCGGTCACTCGGCAGTGCACCCCGAGATGCTCTCCACCGCGCAGGACCTGCTCTCGGACGCGTTCAGCGGCAAGCTGCGCGGCGTAGGCGCCGGATACGCGGAGCCGGTGATCCGCTTCCTGGCGGACAAGACCGGGCCCGGCGCATGGAACCTCCGGCCGCACAAGATGCGCTCCGGGTTCTCCTTCGAGGTCTACGACCTCTACGAGGAGAGCCGCATCGTCTTCGACTGCCCGGAACGGATCTACGACCTGCTCATCGCGTTTCCACACTCCCTGGTCGGCTGTATGCGCGGCTCGCACCACGCGCCCGTCGTGCCGGTGTCGGAGTCGCACCCGGCGCGGTTCGACGGAGCGCGTCGACAGGCCGGGGAGATCATGGACTACCTGCGCCGCCACGGGCCGTTCGAGCCGCACCGCCTCGCGCTGGAGGACCTGGAGTACACCACCATGCACGCGCTGGAGGAACGGCTGATCGACCGCTGGCAGCCGCTGCCCGCCCAGCCCGTGCCGGCCGGGCACTGAGGAGCCCGCGGTGCTCCGGGGCACGATCCCGCTCGGGCGGTACGCCGGTGTGCCGGTCGGCGCGCACTGGTCGGTGCTGGTCATCCTGGTGCTGCTGACCGACGTCATCGCGACGTCCGTCCTGCCCGCCGCCGCCCCCGGTCACGCCACCGGCGCGTACTGGGGGACGGCGGTGGCGGCGTCGGTGTGCTTCCTCGCCTCGTTGCTGGCGCACGAGCTGGGGCACGCGGTCACCGCAAGGCACTACGGCGTCGGGGTCAAGCGGATCACGCTCTGGCTGCTCGGCGGCGCGGCGGAACTGGAAGGCAGCACGCCGAACCCGCGCGCGGACTTCGTCATCGCCGCGATCGGGCCTGCGATCAGCCTCGTGCTCGGCGGCCTGTGCTGGGGCACCGCGTTCCTCGCCGCCGGCGTCCTGCCCGAGCTCGTGGCCACCGGCATCGCCTGGATCGGGATCACCAACGTCGTGCTGGCGCTGTTCAACCTGCTGCCCGGCACACCGCTGGACGGAGGCAGGGTGCTGCGTGCCGCGGTGTGGAAGCGCACCGGCGACCGCGCCCGCGCCGCGCTCGTCGCCGGGCGCACCGGCCAGGTGCTCGGCGTCCTGCTGATGGTGCTGGGCGTCAGTGAAGTGCTCGTGCTGGGGCAGCTGAGCGGGTTGTGGCTGGCGCTCATCGGGTGGTTCCTGGTGTCCGCGGCGCAGGCCGAGCTGACCGGGGACACCACCCGGTCCCTGCTCGGCGACCGCACGGTGCGAGCGGTCCTGGATCCCGCCCCGGTGACCGCGCCCGGCTGGCTGACCGTGGAGGCGTTCCTCGACACCGTCGCGGTCGCCGCCAGGACACGGGTGTTCCCGGTGGTCTCGTTCGACGGCGCCCCGCTCGGTGTGGTCACTCTGGGCGAGCTGGCCCGGCTGCCCGCGCGGCTGCGCTTCGAGACCCGGCTCGCCGACGTCGCGCGGCCGCTGGACGCCGCGGTGACCGCGGGCCCGGACGAGCGGCTCGCCGACGTGCTCGCCCGCACCGCCCTGCGGCCCGGCCGGGACCTGCTGGTCGTCCTCGACCACGGCAGGCTCGCGGGCGCCGTGACCGCGGACGACCTCGTCCGCACGGTCGAACTCGCCGTCCTCGGCAAGCAGGCGGAGGCGCCGGCCGCCGAGCCGCGCTCCCAGGCGTGACGCCGCCCGGGAGGCAGGGCCTTCCGCCACCGCGGCCGGGGACTTTCGCCGCTCCCCCGCGCCGGGGAGATCGCGGTTGGCTGAACCGGAGACCCACCGGAGGAGAGGACACCCGACATGTCGCGTGCGGCGAAGCCAGGGCCCCCGCCCGATCCCGCGCCCAAACCCCAGCCGCCGAAGCCGCCGGCCTGGCAGCGCTGGTTGTCGCCCCTGCTGTGGCTGGTCGTGCTGGGTGCGGTGCTGGGGCCCATCTGGCTGTTCTCGCCCGGCGGATCGACCCTGCCCTACACCGAGTTCGTGGCCAAGGTCGACGCGAACCAGGTCGAGAAGGTCACCGTCGACGACGTCGGCACGGTCACCGGCACCCTCCGCGACGGCACCGCGTTCAGCAGCCAGGTCCCGACCGCGCTCGGCGACACCGGGCTGGAGCGGAGGCTGGCCGACCACGGCGTCGCCGTCTCCGGCAAGCTGCACACGTCGTGGACCTCGCTGCTGGTCACCTTCCTGCCGGTGGTGCTGCTGATCGGCCTGTTCTTCTGGATGGGCCGCCGCGCGCAGGGTTCGCCGATCGGCGGTGTCATGGGGTTCGGCCGCGCCAAGGCCAAGATCATCGAGGCCCAGCGCCCGACCACCCGCTTCACCGACGTCGCCGGCTACGAGGGCGTCAAACAGGAGATCGGCGAGGTCGTCGACTTCCTGCGCAACCCCGGCCGCTACGCCGCAGCGGGCGCCAAGGGGCCACGCGGCGTGATCATGGTCGGCCCGCCCGGCACCGGCAAGACCCTGATCGCCCGTGCGGTCGCCGGCGAGGCCAGCGTGCCGTTCCTGTCGGTCACCGGCTCGGCGTTCGTCGAGATGTTCGTCGGGGTCGGGGCCTCCCGGGTGCGGGACCTGTTCACCGAAGCCCGCAACCGCGCCCCGGCGATCATCTTCATCGACGAGATCGACGCCGTGGGCAGCCGCCGCGGGCTCAACGGGTTCGGCGGGCAGGACGAGCGCGAGCAGACCCTCAACCAGCTGCTGTCCGAAATGGACGGATTCGACCAGAGCAGCGGGATCGTCGTGCTCGCCGCCACCAACCGGCCCGAGTCGCTGGATCCGGCGCTGCTGCGGCCCGGCCGCTTCGACCGGCAGGTCACCATCCCGCTGCCCAACCAGCAGGAGCGGCTGGCGATCCTGCGCGTGCACGTCGACGGCAAGCACGTCGGCGAGGACGTCGACCTGGAGGTCGTCGCCCGCGGCACGCCAGGCTTCTCCGGCGCCGACCTGGCCAACCTGGTCAACGAGGCGGCCATCAACGCGGTGCGGGACAACCGCACGGTCATCCGCGCCGCCGACCTGGCCGCCGCCCGCGACCGCGTGCTGCTCGGCCGCCGCGAGACCTCCAACGCGCTGCTCCCCGAGGAACGGCGCGCCGTCGCGGTGCACGAGTCCGGGCACGCCCTGATCGCGGCGCTGTGCGACCACGCCGATCCCGTCGCGAAGGTGACCATCCTGCCCGCCGGCATGGCGCTGGGCAGCACCGAGCAACTGCCCGAGGCCGAACGGCACCTCTACAGCGAGGCCTACCTCCGGGACCTGCTCGCCGTGCGGATGGGCGGCCGGGCGGCGGAGATCGTCACCTTCGCGCAGGGCTCCACCGGCGCCGCCAACGACATCGCCGACGCCACCGAACTCGCCACCAAGATGGTCACCGAGTTCGGCCTCTCCCCCGCGCTGGGCCCGGTCGGCTACCCCACCGCGACACCGGCGTTCCTCGGCGGACCGCCACAGACGGCCAGGCACTACGCCGAGGAGACCCAGCGGATCGTCGACACCGAGGTGGCCCGGCTGCTCCGCGAGGCCGAAGACTTCGCCGTCCGCACCCTGCAGGACCACCGTGTGGCGCTGGAACACCTGGCCGCCCAGCTGGTGGAGCACGAGACCGTCGACGGCAGCGCGGTCACCGAAGCCCTGCGCGCCGAACGATCGCAGCGAACCCTGGCGTCGTGAAAGGACACGGCATGCGCACACTCCTGATCACGGTCGCGGCGGCCGTCGCGCTGGCGCTGACCACCGGGTGCGGCGCTGATCCGCCGCCCGCGCCCCGGCCCGGCGCGCCCGCGGGCAGCTCGATCCCCGCGCCGGTCATCAGCCCCCAGCCGCCCGGCCCGGGACCGATGGGCCGCGGCCCGATGCGGACGGCGCCACCCGGGCCAGGCGGCTGCGGGATCACCGCCGGCTGGACCACCTGGCCGCAGGAGGCCGGCGCGATGGCGCCGGAGGCGCTGTACTTGGTGCGGGCAGGCCAGCACGGCTGCTTCGACCGGCTGGTGTTCGACGTCAACGGCCCGGAGGAAGCCGGGTACGCGCTGCGCTACACCGACGTGGTGACCGCGGACGGCTCGGGCGAGCCGGTCCCGGTCGCGGGCGGCGCGGCGCTGGAGATCGTGGTGCGGGCGCCCGCGCTCGGCTACGACTCGTCGGGGCACGCGCCGGGACGCCTGCTCGCCGCCGTCGGCGACCGCCTCTACACCACCGACCAGCTGCGGGACTGGGCTGCGCTGCACGAAGTCCGCTTCGCGGGCTCGTTCGAGGGACAGAGCACCTTCGCCGCCGGCGTGCGGGAGCGGTTGCCGTTCCGTGTGTTCACCGTGCTCGACGACTCCTACCGCCGGGTCGTCGTCGACGTCGCCCACTGAAGGTGCGCCATGGACCGGCTCAGCCCGCTCGACGCCCTGTTCCTCGCCATCGAGGACGAGGACCCCTCCGCCTCGCTCGCGATCGCCTCGATCGCCGTGCTGGAGGCACCGGCCCCGCCGCAGGACGAGATCGTGCGGGACCTCACCCCACGGGTGTGGTCCCTGCCGCGGTACCGGCAGCGCCTGCGGAGGTACCCGCTGGACCTGGCCGCCCCGGCGTGGGTCGAGGAGGACGGGTTCGACCCCGCCACCCACTTCCACCGGGTCGCCGCGCCGTCGCCCGGCGACGACGCCGCGCTGCGCGAGGTGGTCGGCCTCGTCATGTCCGAACGGCTGCCGCGGGACCGTCCACTGTGGGAGTGCTGGGTGATCGAGGGGCTGGCCGAGGGCCGGTGGGCGATGCTGTCCAAAGTGCACCACTGCCTGACCGACGGGATCGGCGGGAACGCGCTGCACGAGGCGATGTTCGGTGACGAGCCCCCGCCCCGGCCTGAAGCCTGGCCGGCCGCGGAGACGGCGCCGGAGCCGGGCGGGCTGCGCCTGCTGGCGGGCGGCCTGCGCACCGCGTTGTCCGTCCCGGTGGAGCAGATGCGCGTGCTGGCCGGCGCCGCGCGATCGCCACGGCGGATGGCCGCCCAGGTCACCGGCGCGGTTCGGGGCCTGGCCTCGCTCGCCCGTGCCCTGGTCCCGCTGAAGGCCTCGTCGCTGCGCGGGAAGATCCACGCCGACCGGCGGTACGCGATGACCGGCACCTCGCTCGGCGAGGTCGCGCGGATCGCCACCGGGTTCGGCGTGACCGTCAACGACGTCGTGCTCGCCACGATCACAGCGGGCCTGCGGCAGCTGCTCCTGGAGCGGGGCGAGGAGCCCTCCGCGACGTCGGTGCGCAGCCTGGTGCCGGTGAGCGTCCGGTCGCGCTCCGACCAGTCCACACTGGACAACCACGTGTCGCTCATGCTGCCCATGCTGCCAGTGGACGTCGCCGACCCGGTCGAGCGGCTGCGCACCGTGCACGAACGCCTCGCCGTGCACAAGGCGAGCAGGGAACGGGAAGCGGGCCAGGCGGTGCTGTCGTTCGCCGGGCACGAGCCCTATCCCCCGGTGTCCTGGGCGATGCACGCCGCGCCGTGGCTGGTCGAGCGCATGCTCGTCACCGTCACCACCAACGTGCCGGGACCGCGCGAGCAGCTGCACCTGCTCGGCCGTCCGGTGGTCGCGCTCTACCCCTACGTGCCGATCGCCCTGCGGCTGCGGATCGGCGTGGCCGTCCTCAGTTACCACGACCGGCTCGCGTTCGGCGTGACCGCCGACTTCGACAGCGTGCCCGACGTGGACGTCGTCGTCCGCGCCATCGAGAAGGACCTGGACCAGCTGGGCAAGGCCGTGCCCGGGAAGGAAGGCAGCCGTGCTGCACACCGTCGACGTCGGTGACCTCGCCGTCTCCGCGTACCGCCACGTGGTCCCGGACGAGATCATGGACCCGCTGCTCGACCTCGCCCGCGAGCTGCGCGGCGCCCGGATCCTGCACGTGAGCGCCACCCCCTACGGCGGCGGGGTGTCGGAGCTGCTGCGCTCGGCCGTGCCGCTCTACACCGACCTCGGGCTGCCCGCGACGTGGAAGATCATCAGCGGCCGGCCGCCGTTCTTCACCGTCACCAAGAAGATGCACAACGCCCTGCAGGGCTCCCTCGAGCCGCTCACCACGGCGGACATCGCACTGTACGAGGAAACCGCCGAGCGCAACGCCGCCGAACTGGCCGCCGACCCGCAGTTCGCCGGCACCGACTTCGTCTTCGTGCACGACCCTCAGCCGGTGCCGCTGCTCGCCTACGCCGGCCGCGACCACCGGTCGTGGATCTGGCGCTGCCACATCGACACCTCCGAACCCGACCCCGCCACCTGGTCCTACCTGGCGGGGTTCGCGGACCACTACGACGCCGCCGTGTTCACCATGGCGGAGTTCGTCCCGCCCGACCTCGACCCGGGACGGGTGGAGATCATCCCGCCCGCGATCGACCCGCTCAGCCCGAAGAACATGTCGCTGGACGACCGCACGGCGCGGGCGGTGCTCAACTGGATCGGCATCGAGACCGACCGCCCGCTGATCACCCAGATCTCCCGCTTCGACCCGTGGAAGGACCCGCTCGGCGTGATCGAGGCCTACCGCCTCGTCCGCGCCGAGGTGCCCGGGGTCCAGCTCGCGCTCGCCGGCTCGATGGCGCTGGACGACCCCGAGGCGTGGGACATCTACCGCACGATCAGCGAGGCAGCCCAGTCCGATCCGGGGATCCACCTGTTCACCAACCTCACCGGCGTCGGCAACGTCGAGGTCAACGCGTTCCAGCGGCTGTCGGACGTGATGGTGCAGAAGTCGCTGCGCGAGGGGTTCGGCCTGGTGGTGTCCGAGGCGATGTGGAAGGGCACCCCCGTCGTCGCCGGCCGGGCGGGCGGTATTCCGCTGCAGATGGCCGACGGCGCGGGCGGGCTGCTGGTCGACTCGGTGGCCGGGTGCGCGGAGGCGGTCGTGGACCTGCTCACCGGGCGGGCGCGCGCGGCGGTGCTCGCCGCCGCCGGGCGGGAACGCGTGCGCAAGCACTTCCTGCTGCCGCGCCTGCTGCTCGACGAGCTGACCCTCCTCGCGGGACTGCGTGCTGGGAATCGCCCCGGCTCCCTGCGCACCGCCGGCGACGGACGGGACCCGGAGTGCGGCATGACCGTCGCCGCCGGGCCGGGGATCCCGCTCGACCAGGACGGCAGGCACTACCGGTTCTGCTCGCACCGGTGCCGGGACGCCTTCCGCTCCCGGCGGAAGGAGGTTTCCGCATGACCGCGACATCCTGGCACGGCGGAGAACTCCGCCAGGACCCGCTCACCGGCGACTGGTCCGTGCTCGCGCCGCACCGCGCCCGCCGCCCGCACACCGGCGCCGTGGGCTGCCCGTTCTGCCCCGGCCCGTCGGAGGACACGCCGCCCGAAACGTGGCGGCTGCCCGCGCCGGGCGGCGGCTGGCTCGTGCGGTCGGTGCGCAACCGGTACGCGCTGTCCGACCACCACGAGGTGATCATCGAATCGCCGCGCCACGACTGGGACCTGGCTACCGGCACCGACGCGGAGGCGGCGAACGTGCTGTTCGCGTGGCGGGACCGGCTGCGCGCGCTCCGGACGGACGCGGCGCAGGTGGTGGTGTTCCGCAACCGCGGCGCCGCCGCCGGAACGTCGCTGGACCACCCGCACTCCCAGGTCGTCGGACTGCCGGTGCTGTCCGCGTCGGCGCGGCGCGAGCTGTCCGCCCAGCGGGAGCGATACGAGCGGCAGGGCAGGCCGTACACAGGCGAGGTGTCCGACACCTCGCGCGTCGTCCTCGACGACGGGCAGACCGTCGCGTTCGCGCCGTTCGCGCCCACCGCGGAGTTCGAGGTCCGGGTGGCGCCCCGCCGCCCGGCGGCCGACTTCGCGGGTGTGAGCACCGGCGAGCTGACCTCCGCCGCGGCCACGGTCCGCGCGATGCTGCGCGCACTGCGCGACGAGCTCGGCGACCCGCCGTACAACCTGTTCCTGCACACGGCGCCGTCCGGTCTGGAGCACGCGCCGTGGTTGTGCTGGTCGATGCGGATCGTGCCGCGCCTGGCTGTGCCCGCCGGGCTGGAACTGGCCACCGGCATCCCGGTGGTGACCACGATGCCGGAGGACGCCGCCCGACGGCTGCGCGCCAGGGCCGCGATTCCGGCGGTTCCCCCGGCGTAGACCCGGGGGAACCACTCGCGGTCGTCAGTCGTGGTACAGGTTGAACGGCATGATCTCGGTGCGGCCGCCAGGGCCGATCGCCACCACGCTGAAGTGCGCCAGCAGCGGCTCGTCCGGGTAGGCCCAGGTGAGGGTCCAGGCGCCGTTCTGCACCACGCCGGTGCCGAGCAGCTTCGCCAGGGACTCGGTCTCCGTGCCGGTCGGGGTGCTGTAGAACTCCACGCGGTCGGCTCCGGTGACCTCGGCGGTGACGGTGAGCGTCCCAGGCCCGTCCGGCAGCCGCAGCCAGCCGTCGCCGGCCGGGATCGGCGGCTGCCAGGTCACGGCGCCGATCGTGGGCGCCGCCGGCTGCCCGGCGAAGGACACCCGCACCGAGGTGGCGTTGATGACCTCGCCGTTGGCCGCGGACTCCTCGAAGAAGACCAGCCAGCCGGACCCGGCGGCCGCGGGCGGCGTGAACGTCACCGGCCCGCTGAACGGCCGGATCACGTCGCCCCCACCGGTGACGAACCCCCGGCCGATCTCGCCCTTGCCGTCGGCGAGCACCCGCACCGTCACCGTGCCCTCGAAGGCGACCGCCCTGCCGGTCACGGTGACCGGGGAGGTGATCGCCTGCCCGGCGCGGGGCTGGTCCACCAGGATGTTCGCGGTGCGGGTCCCGGTGACCGACCACCCGCCGCCGCCACGCCGCAGTGACACGATGGTCGCCAGCGCCTTGTTGGGCTGGCCGTCGGGCGTGCGGCTGTAGAAGGTGGCCTCGGCGGTGCCGCTGCCGGTGCGGGTCACCGGTCCGGGCACCGGCCGGTTCATGCCGGCCACATCGGTCAGGAAGGCACGAGCCGCTTCGGTCACGGCCGCGTCCTGTCCGCTGTCGTCGGTGGGCGGGGTCAGCTGGAGCCATTCGTAGAAGGCCGCCACGTCGCCCTCGAAGGAGTACACAGTGGACTTCACCGTCGGGAACTGCTTCAGGGTGGCGTCGAGTTCGGCCAGCAGCGCGGCGCTGCCGTAGCTGGAGGAGGCGTTCGGGATGATCCGGCTGAAGTCCTTGAAGTCCGCGCGGGCCACGCCGTTCGCGACGCGGACGCTGATCAGGGCGTCCGCCGTGGCGGAGCTGAAGAACGAGTGGTAGCCGGCGGCGCGTTCGGCCGCGGTCGGGCCGGCGAGCAGCTGCCCGAGCGCCGCGGTGGCCACCTGCTCGCTCCGCGGCACGGTCCGCTCGACCGGCACGACGCGGGCGGGGTCGTCGGCTTGGCCCTGGTGGAAGTACACGCGCACGACCATCGTGTCGCCGCCCGGCGGCGTCGGCCCGGGTGGCCCGCCGGGTTCGGCGGCCCGGTCGCGGATGGCGAAGAAGGTGACGCCGACAGCGACCAGGACGACGCCGGCGAGTGCGCCGATGGTGGCCCAGAGGCGGCGCTTGCTGACGGTGTTCATGGGTACCTCCCCGTTTTCCCACCGACGCTAGGAACCGGCCCCCGCGGCGCGGAACGGCCGGAAGGCCACTGCCGCGGGGACCAAGTTCCCGGCCGGCGCGGCGGTCAGGTGTCCCGCTGTCCCGACGGCGGGACCAGCTCGCCCGGAGCGTCATTCGCACGCTCCCCGGCGGCGCCGCGGGTGCGCAGCCAGCTCGCGGTGACCGCCGCGGCGAGCAGCACGGCGACCACGGCGAGCGACACGACGGTGGGGATCTTGACCAGGTCCAGCAGCAGCATCTTCACGCCGACCCACACGAGCACCAGCGCGAGGCCGAGCTTGAGGTACACGAAGCGGTGCACCAGGTCGGCGAGCAGGAAGTACATCGCGCGCAGGCCGAGGATGGCGAAGGCGTTGGAGGTGAACACCAGGAACGTCTCCTGGGTGACGGCGAAGATCGCGGGGATGGAGTCGACCGCGAATACGATGTCGGTCACCTCGATCAGCACGAGCACGGCCAGCAACGGGGTCGCCACCCACCGGCCTCCCTGCCGGACGAGGAACTTCGAACCGTGGTAGTCGGCCGTGACCGGGACGAACCGACGGAACAGCCGGAGCACCAGGCTGTGCCCGGGGTCGACGGTTTCGTCGCGGTGCCGCGCCAGGCGAACTCCGGTGGCGACCAGGAACGCGCCGAACACGTACAGGATCCAGGCGAAGCTCGCGATCAGCACCGACCCCGCGGCGATGAAGGCCGCCCGGAACACCAACGCCCCGAGCACCCCGTAGAACAGGACCCGGTGCTGGTGCTCCCGCGGCACCGCGAAGTAGCCGAAGATGATCGTGAAGACGAAGACGTTGTCGACCGCGAGCGACTTCTCGATCAGGTACCCGGCGAAGTACTGCGCGGCGAACTCACCGCCCCACACCCACCAGACGATCCCGCCGAACCCCGCGCCGAGCGCGACCCACACCGCCGACCAGGCGGCGGCCTCCCGCACGCCGACCACGTGCGCTCGGCGGTGGGCGAACAGGTCGGCGGCTAGCATCACGACGATCACGCCGAGCACGGCGGCCCACACCCACACCTCGACGACCACTGTCACACCTCCGGTTCAGTCCGACGAACCGGAGGTCTCCCCGACCACCCGGCTCCGCGAGCCGGGGCGGGTGGCGCCGGGACCGGGCAGCCGCATCCGCTGCCGTAGTGACGATCCCGGACGGGGTGGGTACTCCCCTCCGCACCACCAGAATGACGAAACAGAGTTCGCCTGTCAAGGACGCGGGCCCTATGCTCGGCGCCATGGCGGCGAGCGATCACCCTGGCACCGGCGGCGGCACGTGGACCTTCCTGAGCAACCACGCCCACGTGCTGCTGTGCCTCGTGGCCGATCCGGACCAGACGCTGCCCGCGATCGCGGCGCGCGTCGGCATCACCACCCGCGCCGTGCAGCTCATCCTCGCCGACCTCATCGAGGGCGGTTACGTCGAGCGGACGAAGGTCGGCCGCCGCAACCACTACCGCGTCAACGGCGACGGTCACCTGCGCCACCCGCTGGAGGCGCACCACCGGGTCGCCGACCTCATCGCCGCGCTCGGCCCGGCCTGACGCGCCGCTCGAAACCGCCGCGGCGGGAGCCGCGCCCAGCGGCTGCCCGCGCTTCGGGGAACAGGCCGGCCAGGGATCCGCCCTCCTCCCGCACTGGGCCGAGCGCGGCGTCCCGGTGATCGCAGGCGCCCGGCTACGCCCTGCGGCGCAAGCGGTCCCACGGGGACGCCGCCGCGGTGGTCCACGGCTCCCGACGTGTGGCGGCGAGCGTCGCCTTCGCGGTCGCGACCGCCGTGATTCTCCTCGACGCCCGCTGAGCGCCCGGAGCGCCGCGTTCAGGCCAGTTTCCGCGCCATGCGCCACGACGCCGCGCCGACCAGCACGGCCGCGAACCCGGCGAGCACCGCCAGCTGGCCCGCGATGTCGGCGACCCCGCCGCCGCGGGAGAGCACCGTCGTCCAGGCGTCCACCGCCCACGCGTGCGGCGTGACGTGCCCCACCGCACGCAGCGCCGGCGGCACGATCTCCAGCGGCCACATGCACCCGCCCAGCATGCCGAACGCGATGCCGATGGCAGGCCCGATCGCCGAGGCCTGTTCGGAGGTGCGGAACAGGGTGCCGCTGAGGATGCCGGCGCCCGCGCCGACCACCGCCCACAGCCCGGTCAGCAGCAGCGCCGCCACCGGATCGCCCCAGGACACCCCGAACAACGCGGCCGACGCCCCGATGATCAGCGCCGACTGGCCCAGCGCGAGCACAACGTAACCGAGCGCCTCGCCGAACACGATCTCGCGCGGACGGACCGGTGCCGCCAGCGAACGCGAGTAGACGCCCAGCTTGCGGGTCTCGATCACGGCCGCCCCGGCGGCGAGCGTGTTGACGAACACGAACAGCACCAGCATGGTCGGCGCGCTGCCGGTGAACCCGCCCGCCCGCTCGTCCGGGGCGCCGCCCGCGGATTCGGTCCGGACCGTGATCCGGTCACCCGTGGCGGCGAGCGATCCGGCCAGCGGCAACCACCGCGCCGGATCGGTCCCGGTGCGCTCGGCGGCGAACCCGGCCGCCTGGACGAGCGCCGCGTGGTCGGCCACGACCGCGGACACTGCCGACCACGCGCCCTGCGTGGTGCCCGCCGAACCGGTGCTCAGCAGCGGCAGCTCGACCGGGGCGCCGGACAGCAGGCGCTCGTCGAAGCCGTCCGGCAGCACCAGGACGGCGTCGACCTGGTTGCGGCGCAACGCGGCGGTGGCGGGGTCCTCGTCGGAGTAGGTCCGGGTCTCCAGCGCCGGCGAGGTGTCCAGGGCGCGGGACAACCCGGCGGCCAGCGGGGTGCCCGGCTCGACGACCCCGATGCGGAAGCTGTCCTGGCCGCGGATGGTCGCGCCGACGATGAGGATCACCACCAGCGGCAGCAGGACGATGAAGAACATCGCGACCCGGTCGCGGGCGAGCCGGCGCAGCGCCACGCCGGTGAACAGCAGCGCGGTCATCGGGCCGCATCCCGTCGCGCCAGGAGCGCGGACGCCCCGCCGAGAACCATGCAGAACGCCAGGATCGCCAGCAGCGGCGGCCAGACCGCGGGCCAGCCCGCGCCGCCGGAGAGGTCCGTGAACCCGCGCAGCGCCCAGCCGTTCGGCGTGGCGAGGGTGAGGGTGCGGATGACGTCCGGCGCGCCGCCGAGGTAGACGAAGTTGCCGCCGAGCAGCACCAGCCCGAACGTGACGATCGCGGCCAGCCCCTCGGCCTGTCGCTCGGTGCGGGCGAGCGTGATGACGAACGCGGTCAGGCACACCAGCGCCAGGCCCAGTGCGACGATCAGCAGCGCGACCGGACCCGGCGGCCCCCAGTCGGCGCCGAACCCCAGCGTGGTGATCAGCGCGACGGTGCCCAGGCTGGCCGTCCCGTACGCGAACGTCGCCAGCGCCTTCCCGGTGAGCACGGTGCCCGGCGCCACCGGCGCGGCCGCGACGCGGTCCAGCAACCCGCTGCGTTGTTCGGTGAAGTAGCCGCGCGCGGTGAACCCGATGGAGAAGAACATGAAGAACATGCCCATCGCGGGGGCGTAGTAGCTGACTCCGGCCTGTTGCGCCGTGCCGCCGGCCCGGCTGACGACCTTTTCCGGCAGCCGCAGGGCGGCGGCCCGTTCGGCGAGCCCGGCCGGATCCGCGCCGGCCGCCAGCGCGGTCCGCGTGGCGAGCAGGTCGGCGTTGAGCTGGGCCACGAACGCCGCGGCCACCGAGCGGGCCACCTCGCCCGCCAGCGGCGCGTCCACGTCGGTCAGCACCGTGACCGGCACCGCGGCCCCGGAATGCGCGGCCGCGGAGAACCCGGCGGGGATCACCAGTGCCGCGCTCGCGCCGCCGTCGTCGACCCGCTGCCTCGCCTCGGCCACCCCGGGCACGGTCTCGACGGCCAGCACCGAGTCCAGCTCCGGCCCGGTCAGGAACCCGGTGAACGCGGCCGCGACGGGTCCCCGGTCCAGATCGGCCACCGCCACCGTGGTGTGGAAGGTCTCCGCGCCGCGGAAGGCGAAGCTGATGAGCATCGCGACACCGACGGGCGCCAGGATCCCCAGGATCCACGCCGAGCGGTCGCGCAGGCGCTGGCGCAGGTCCTTTCCCGCGATCACGAGTGCCGGATGCATGCTCACTCCCGCAGGGCCGTGCCGGTCAGGTGCAGGAACACCGCTTCCAGGTCCGGTTCGGTGACCTCGGCGGACCGGATCCCGGACCGCAGCCGTTCGGCGACGTCGAACACCGTGGGCAGCAGCCGCCTGCCGTCGCGCACGATCAGGTGCAGCTCACCGCCCGCCACGTCGACACTGTCCACTTCGGACAACTCGCGGCAGGCCGCGGCGAGCGCGGCGACGTCGCCGTCCACGGTGAGCGTGATGCGGTCGCGCTCGCCGAGACGGGCGACGAGTTCCCGGCGGGTGCCCTCGGCGACCAGCCTGCCGTGGTCGATGATGCCGACCCGGTCGCACAACCGCTCGGCTTCCTCCATGTAGTGCGTCGTGTAGAGGACGGCGAGGCCGGCGGCGCCGAACGAGTGGACGCTTTCCATGATCGCGTGGCGGCTCTGCGGGTCGACGCCGACGGTGGGTTCGTCGAGCACGAGCAGGGTAGGGCGGTGCAGCAGGCCGGCGCCGATGTTGAGCCGGCGCCGCATGCCGCCGGAGAAGGTCTCGACCTTCTCCCCAGCCCGGTCGGCCAGGCCGACGAGCTCGAGCACCTCGTCGGTCCGCCGGGCGAGCGTGGCGCCGCGCAGCCGGTACAGGCGGCCGAAGAACCGGAGGTTCTCGCGCGCCGTGAGGTCCGGGTAGAGCGCGACCTCCTGCGGCACGTAGCCGACGAGGGCCTTCGCCTCCCGCGCGAACCTGTTCATGGGGAAGCCGCCGATCACCGCGCTGCCGGCCTCGGGGGCCAGCAGCCCGCACAGGATCCGCAGCGTCGTGGTCTTGCCCGCGCCGTTGGGGCCGAGCAGGCCGTAGGTTTCGCCAGGGGCGATGTGGAAACCGACGTCGTCCACCGCGATCCGGCCGTCGAACGCCTTGCGCAGACCGGTCACGGTGAGGACGTCGGCGGTCCCGGTGAGCACCGTGGAGGTCATGGGCTCCACCGTGGCGGCGGACACCGCCGGGGGCGAGGGGCGAAGGTCCCGCGAGCCGGTGACTTCCGCCCGCCGCGGCGGCTCAGCCCGGCGGTTCCGCCAGGAACCGGTCCACCGCCGCCACCGTCGCTTTGGCGCTCTGCGCCGCCACGTGCCCCAGCCGGGGGTGCAGCAGGAGCCGGCCATTCGGAAGCCCGTCCGCGGTCTCCCGGAAGACCGCGGCGCCGTAGAACCGGTCGCCGCCCCCGCCGACGACGAGCACGGGCGCGGCGATCGCGGGCAGCCGGGCGGTGAGGTCGAAGGCGTCCTCGGCGTCGATCACGGTCAGCATGTCGGCGCAGTCGCCGCGCAGCATCACCGGGCCGGACAGCCATCCGGCCACGGCCAGCGCCCGGTGTGCCACCCGTCCCCCGGCGAGCGTCGCGAACATCAGGGCGCCGGCCCGGCGACGGCGGCCGGCGCGCACGGCGGCGGCGAGTTCCCGCTGCACGGCCAGGCCGCCGTCGCCCAGCCGGCAGGCCGACGAGAGCAGCACCACCCGCCGCACCACATCGGGGTGGTCGGCGGCGAGCTGTAGCGCCACGCTGCCCCCGGTGGAGGAGCCGGCGAGGTCGACCGGACCACCGAACCGCTGCCGGATCGCGGCGGCGTAGTCGGCGGCGATCGAGGCCATCGTGGTGCCGGCGGGCAGGTTTTCGCGGCGCTGGACCCACCACACCCGCCGCCGCCGGGCGAACGGCCGGACCTGGGCGAGCTGGAACCGGCGGTCGAGGCCCGCCGGTGGGCGGTGGTGGGGGCCCAGCCCCGGGAGAAACACCAGCGGCGGGCCGCTGCCGGTCACGAGGCAGGCCAGCCCGGCCGGCCCGAGCCGCCGCGGCTCCGTCGAGGTGGACGACATCAGGCGGCTCCTCTTCGCTTGCGCGGGTGATCCGCCTTCGACACTGACGGCTCCCGTCCGGCGGGAGAAGGGTCGAACGGCACTCCTCCGCCACCCCGGCCCCGGCTAGCCTCGCCGGGATGGGCATCGCTCCAGAGGAAATCGCGCCGGGCGTGCACCGGCTGCGGCTGGGCCGCCACGCGCTCGCGTCCAATGTGTACTTCGTCGCGACCGGGGGCGGCTGGGCGCTCGTCGACGCGGGATGGGCGTCCAGCGCGCCGGTTATCCGGGCGGCCGCGGCCACCCTGTTCGGCGAGGGAACCCGCCGCGGGCGATACTGCTCACCCACATCCACCCCGACCACTCCGGCGCGGCCGGGACCCTGGCGCGGCAGTGGCACGTCCAGGTCCACGTCGCCGCCGCGGAGCTGCCGATGGCCCACGGCCGGTACCTGCCCGCGTTCGGCATGCCCCTGGACCGGTGGGCCGTGGTGCCGCTCCTGCGCCTGCTCCCGGCCCGGGTGCGGGACCGGATCGAGGCGGCCGGCGACATCAGCGACGTGACCCGCGCGTTCGGCGATCCCGCGGACCTGCCCGGTCTGCCGGGCTGGACCGCGGTGCCGACACCGGGGCACACGCCGGGTCACGTCGCCTACCACCGGGCCGACGGCGTGCTGCTCTCCGGCGACGCCGCGCTGACCGTGGACCTCAACGCGCTCACCGGCGTGCTGACCGGCCGGCGACGACTGTCCGGCCCGCCGCGCTACACCACCTGGGACCCGGTGCGCGCCAGCCGCTCCCTCGCCGGGCTGGCCGCGCTGCGCCCGCGGCTGCTGGCGCCCGGTCACGGCGACCCGGTCCCGGTCACCGGTGACGAACTGGCCGCCCTCGCGACCCGCCTCACCTGGTGGCAGCGCGCGGCGCGACCGCAGGCGTCCACATCGGACGGCGACTACCGGCCGCCACCCCGTCTCTACACCCGCCTGCAGGGCACCGGCCGCCTGCTCACACGGCTGGGGCTCACGCCGCGCGACGTGGTCACCCTCGAAGTGCCCGGCCGCCGCACCGGCGCCATCCGGCGCACCACCCTGCTGCGCACCGACCACGACGGCGCCGGGCACCTCGTGTCCATCACGGGCGAATCCGAATGGGTCCGCAACGTGCGGGCCGCCGGCGGGCGCGCGGTGCTCGCCCGGGGGCGGCGCAAATGGCCAGTGCTGCTCACCGAAATTCCGGCCGGCGAGCGCGCTCCGGTGATCCGCGCGCAACTGCTCCGCACCGGACAGCGACCCGACTCGGCCCGGGTCGCCGGTGATGCCCTGGCGTTCTTCGGGATCACCGGCAAACCGGGCCTGGCCGAGATCGCGGAAGTCGCACACCGTCACCCGGTGTTCCGCATCGGGCCGCGGGCGGCGGGCTGAGCCGGCGTCCTCACCCGATCCGGCTCCGGATCAGCTTGTCGGCCTCCACGACCACGAACGCGGCGGCCGCGGCGGCGAGCACCGGCCACCACGAGTCCCACCCGATCGGCGCCGTGTGGAACATCCGGTTCATCCCGGGCACGTAGGTGATCAGCGCCTGCAGCAGCACGGTGATGCCGAGGCCGACGCCGAGCATGCGGTTCCGCCCCGGCCGCGCGCGCAGCAGGCTGTGGTCCAGCGAGCGGCAGCTGAACAGGTAGGCGATCTGCACCCCGACGAACACGTTGACCGCCACCGTGCGGGCCTGCGCGAGCGACCCGCCGTCGGCCAGCTCCCAGTGATAGCCGGCGAAGGCCGCGGCCACGAGCAGCGCCGACACCAGCCCGATCCGCCGCACCAGGTTCCGGGTGAGCAGCGGACGGGCCGGCGGGCGCGGCGGCCGCCGCATCAGCCCGGGTTCCTTCGGCTCGAACGCCATCGTCAGCCCGAGGAAGACGGCGGTGGTCATGTTGATCCACAGGATCTGCACGGGCACGATCGGCAGGACCGCGCCGAGCACGACGGCCACCAGGATCACCATGCCCTCGCCGATGTTCGTCGGCAGCGTCCAGGCGATGAACTTGCGCAGGTTGTCGAACACCCCGCGGCCCTCCTCGACCGCGGACTCGATCGCCACGAAGTCGTCGTCGAGGAGCACCATGTCGGCGGCCTGCCGGGCCGCGTCGGTG
Organism: Amycolatopsis sp. NPDC006125; assembly: GCF_040614195.1. Lineage (NCBI taxonomy): Bacteria > Bacillati > Actinomycetota > Actinomycetes > Pseudonocardiales > Pseudonocardiaceae > Amycolatopsis > Amycolatopsis sp. NPDC006125. The sequence goes on along the minus strand of NZ_JBEXTZ010000024.1, from coordinate 7,016 downwards.
CCGCCGCGGCCCATCGCGACGCCGATGTCGGCGCGGCGCAGGGCCGGCGCGTCGTTCACCCCGTCCCCGGTCATCGCGACGACCTGGCCGCGCCGCTGCAGCGCCCGCACCAGGCGCAGCTTCTGCGCCGGGGAGACACGGGCGAACACGTCCGCGCGGGCGGCGGCCTCGTCCAGTGCGCCGTCGTCCAGCTCGTCGAGGTCGCGGCCGGTCAGCACGGTGGCCTCGCCCGGCCGCGCGAGGCCGACCTGCCCGGCGATCGCCCCCGCGGTGACCGCGTGGTCGCCGGTGATCATCTTGACCGCGATGCCCGCGTCCCGGCAGGCGGCGATCGCGCGCGCGGCCTCCGCCCGCGGCGGGTCCTGCATCGCCTGCAATCCCAGGAAGGTCCACTCCCCCTGGCCGGCGAGCGGCCCGCCGGTGGGCGTGAACCGGGCGAAGGCCAGCACCCGGAGTCCCTGTGCGGCGAACTCCGCCTGGGCGCGGTGCACCTCCGCCGTGTCGAGCGGCCGCTCGGCGCCGTCCTCGCCGAGTTCGGCCGAGCACCGGGCGAGCACCTCCTCCACCGCGCCCTTCACGTACGCGGCGCCGCGATGCGCGGTGATCATCAGGCGGGTTTCCGAGTCGAAGGGGACGACGTCGAGGCGTGGCCGCTCCGCCCGCAACCGGGCCGGGTCCAGGCCGGCCGCGGCCGTGAGCAGCGCGATCTCCGTCGGATCGCCCTCGGCGGGGCTCGCGTCGTTGCACAGCACCCCCGCGACCAGGCACTCCCGTACGGCCGGGCCCGGATCGGCCCACTCGTCCACGGTGCGCCCGGCGGCGTGCACGGCGACGACCGTCATCCGGTTCTCGGTGAGCGTGCCGGTCTTGTCGGTGCAGATGACCGTGGTGCTGCCCAGTGTTTCGACCGCGGGCAGGTGGCGCACCACCGAGCGGCGGCGGGACATCCGCACCACGCCGATCGCGAGGACGATCGACACCGCGGCGGGCAGCCCCTCCGGGATCGCGCCCACGGCGAGGGCGACCGCGGCGGTGAACATCTCCGCCACCGGGGTGCCGCGCAGCAGGCCGAGCGCGAACGCGAAGGCCGCGACCACCACGATCCCGACGCTCAGCTGGCGGGAGAACACGCCGAGCTTGCGGGTCAGCGGGGTGGCGACGGTGGCGGTCGTGGCGACCAGCCGCTGGATGTCGCCGAGCTGGGTGTGCGCGCCGGTCGAGGTGACCACCGCGCGGCCGGTCCCGCGGGTGACGAGGGTGCCGGAGTGCACCATGTTGACCCGGTCGGCGGCGGCCGTCTCCGCGGGCAGGACCTCGTCGTGCTTGGCCACCGGGGCGGACTCGCCGGTGAGCGCGGACTCGTCGACCTCCAGCTGGTGCGCTTCGGTCACGCGGCCGTCGGCGGGCACCCGGTCCCCCGCGGCGATCTCGACGACGTCGCCCGGCACGAGTTCCTCCGCCGGTACGCGGACGGGCGCGCCGTCGCGCAGCACGGTCGTCTCGGTGCGGACCAGCCGGGTCAGGGCGTCCAGGGCCCGCTGGGCACGCGACTCCTGCACGTACCCGATCACGGCGTTGAGCACGACCACCCCGCCGATCACGGCGGCGTCGACGTAACCGCCGAAGACCGCCGTCACCACGCCGGCGGCGAGCAGCACGTACACCAGCGGGCTGTGGATCTGCGCGGCCAGCCGGCGGATCACGCCCGGCCCGCGTGGCGCGGTGAGCACGTTGCGCCCGTACCGTTCCCGCCGCCGGTCCGCGTCCGGTGTGGACAGACCGGTGGCGGGGTCGGTGTCCAGGGACGCGGCGACGGTCTCCGCCGTCGCCGCGTGCGCCCGCAGGCCGGGCTGCTCCGTGGTGGTCATCGAATGTCCTTCGGTCGTCGAGCCCGGATCGCCTTGTGCAACGCGTCGGCGGCCCAGACCGCGGGCACGGCCAGCGCGGCCAGCGCCCAGCCGAGCGGGCTGGGCAGGTCTCCGCCGAGCAGTCCGGGCAGGGGCGGGAGCAGGAGGAACACTGCGAGCATCGCGGCTTCGAGCGCGGTCGCCCACAGCAGCAGCGGGTTGCCGCCGAAACCGCGGCGGCCGACCCAGCTGGACTCGCTGCGGCAGGCGAACGCGTTGGCCAGCTGGCCGAGCACGATCGCGGTGAACGCGGTTCCGGACGCGGTGGCCAGCAGCGCGGCCCCGGGTTCGGCGCCCCACCGCCAGCCGCCCGCGACGAGCACCACCACGAACGCGCCCATCGCGACGAGCGCCTCGGCCGGGCCGAGCACGCCGAACGCGCGGCGCACCAGCCGGCCGTCGATGAGGTTGCCGGTGCGCGCCCGCCCGCGCATCGTGCGCGGATTGGGTGGCTCGGCGCCCAGCGCGAGAGCGGGCACCAGGTCAGTGCCGATGTCCAGCGCCAGCACCTGCAGCACGGTCAGTCCCAGCGGGATCGAGCCGCCGGAGAGCGCCCACACCGCGAACGGCGCGAGCTCGGCGACGTTGTCGGTCAGGTGGTAGGTGAGGAACCGGCGGATGTTGGCGAACGTCGCGCGGCCCAGTTCGATCGCGTTGACGATGGTGGCGAAGTGGTCGTCCAGCAGCACCAGGTCGGCGGCCTCGCGCGCCACGTCGGTGCCGGACGCGCCCATCGCCACCCCGATGTCGGCCGTGCGCAGCGCGGGCCCGTCGTTGACCCCGTCGCCGGTCATGGCCACCACGTGCCCGCGGGACTGGAGCACCCGTGCGATGCGCAGCTTCTGCTCCGGCGTCACCCTGGCGACGACGGAACCGTCGGCGTCGAGCAGCTCGCCCAGCGCGGCGTCGTCGGCGGGCAGGTCCTTGCCCTCCACCACCACCGAGGCGGGCCCGAGCAGGCCGACCTCGGCGGCGATCGCGGCGGCGGTGCCCGGGTGGTCGCCGGTGATCATCGCGAGCTTGATCCCCGCGGTCCGGCACGCGGCGATCGCGCCGGCGACGTCGGGCCGCGGCGGGTCCTCGAGACCGACCAGGCCGAGCAACGCCAGCTCGCGTTCGTCGTCGCCGTCGCCGCGCGCCACGGCGAGCACCCGCAGACCCCGCGCGCTGAGCTCGTGGACCGCCTCCGCCGCGCCGGGCGGCACGTCCCGGCACAGCGGCAGCACGCTGTCCGGCGCCCCGGTCACGTGCAGACCGTCCTCGTCGGACACCGACGAGCGGCGGCGGTACGGGTCGAACGGGCGCCGGTCCCGCGGCGCCGGGCGGGCAGCGCGGCCGGCGCGGGTGGCGAGGACGTGCAGCGCGACCTCCATCGGGTCGCCGACCGGCCGCCACACCCCCGACTGCTCGACGGCGCGGGAGTCGGGCGAACAGCGGGCCGCCGAGTCGGCGAGGGCCGCGGCCGCCGCGACGGCGTCCGGGTCGCCGAGCAGGCGGCCCTCCGGCCGGTAGCCCTCCCCCTCCACGGTCGCGCTGCCCGCGCCGGTCCACACCGTGACCACCGACATCTCGTTGCGGGTGAGGGTGCCGGTCTTGTCCGTGCAGATGAACGTGGTGGCGCCGAGCGTCTCGACCGATTCCAGGCGGCGCACGAGCGCGTTGCGGCCGGCCATCTTCTGCACCGCGCGGGCCAGCGACAGCGTCACGGTCGGCAGGAGCCCCTCGGGCACCAGCGCGACGGTGACGCCGATGGCGAACAGGAATCCTTCGCTCGGCGCGAAGTCCAGGAGCAGCGCGACACCGAAGAACAGCACGCCGACCGACACCGCGATCACCGAGACGATCCGCACCACGCGCTGCAGCTGCCCGGTCAGCGGGCTGCGCGGTCGTGTGGCCCCGGCCGTCACCGCGGCGATGCCGGCCAGCCGGGTGCGGCTGCCGGTGGCGGTGACGACGGCCGCGCCGTGTCCCTCGACCAGGTAGGTGCCCGCGTGGACGACGCCGCCCGGCTCCGGGCGCACCGGCGCGCTCTCCCCGGTCAGCAGCGACTCGTCGACCGAGAGCCGTCCGCCCGCCAGGACCTCGGCGTCGGCGCAGACCCGGTCCCCCGCCTCCAGCAGGAGCACGTCGCCGGTGACCAGCTCGGTCGCGTTCACGACCAGGGGTTTGCCGTCGCGGCGCACGGTCGCCCGCACCGGCAGCAGGTCCCGCAGCCGCTCGGCGGCCCGGTCGGCGCGGTACTCCTGCACGAACGAGAACACACCGTTGACCACGACCACCACGGCGATCGCGATCGCGAGGGCCGGCATGCCCGCGAGCAGGGCCAGGCCCGAGGCGACCCACAGCATGAGGGCGAAGAAGTGCACCAGCTGCTTGACGAACTCGACCGCCGGGTTGCGCCGCCGTGCCGCGGGCAGGGCGTTCGGCCCGTCCCGCCGCAGCCGCTCCGCCGCTTCCGCGGCGGTCAGCCCGCGTTCTCCCGTCGTCGTCCGCCCGGCGACCTGCATGGTGTGCACCCCTCTTCTCGTCGTCCGGGTCCAGCCAACGCCGCCGGACGGCACGGCGGCAGGGCCGCCCGGCCGCGACGGGGTGGACTTTGGTCCCTTCCCGTTGCGGCGGAACGGCCCTGGTCAGTCCGTTGTGGACGTCCGGCTCAGCGCGCCTGGTCCTGCCAGACGTAGTCGAGCCGGTTGCGGACCTCCAGCACGCCAGGGACCTGTGCCGTCAGCTGACCCGCGATGCGCACCGCGCTGCGGCGCTCCAGCAGGCCCAGCAGCGTCACGCACCCGCCGGTCACGCTGACCCGGTAGGACCCCGGCCTTGCCCGCAGCACCCGGTCGAACACCTCCGCCTCGACCTCCGCCTGGACGTCGGTGTCCGGCCGCAGGTAGACCCCCATCAGGTCGCGGCGGGCGATCACCCCGACGAGCTTGCCGCCATCGAGCACGAAAAGCCGGCGGAGGTGGTGGCCGGCGAGCCGCTTCGCGACCGCGGGCAGCGGGTCGCCGACGTCGACCGTCCGCACCGGCGAGGTCATCAGGTCACGGGCCAGCAGCGCCGCCGCCTTCCGACGGCGGGCGCGTCCGCGCACCCGCCCGCCCGCGGCTTCCCCGCGGGGCAGCAGGTCCGCCTCCGACACCACGCCGGCCAGTGCGCCGTCCGGACCGACGACCGGGACCGCGCTGACGGCCGCACCGGCCATCAACGCGGCGATCTCCTTGAACTCGGTGTCCGGCGTGACGGTGACGAGGTCCCTCGTCATCACCGAGCCTGCCGTCAATGTGCGCATCACGTCCCCCGGGTCCTCAGAGCAGCCAGCGGTTGTGCCGCGCGACGGTGGCCCACTGGCGCCCGGCGCCCCAGGTGTTGCCCGCGTAGACGGCGGCCAGCACGATCAGCACCAGCGCGTAGAGCAGGTGGTAGTCGATGATCGGGTTGGTCGACCGGCTCGGCTCGCCCGCCTCGGTGAAGCGGTCCAGCGGCCACTCCGCGGCCCACATCAGCAGCATCATCACGGTGCCGGTGATCGCCGACAGGCGCAGGCCGATGCCGACGGTCACGGCGACACCGATGCCGAGCAGGCCGGCCATGAACAGCCAGTCCGCCCAGGCGTCGCCCGCCCACGAGCGCAGGGTCGACGCCATCGGGCCGACGTCGACGCCGCTGAGGAACCCGCGGGTCGGTGAGCCGCCGTTGATCCAGGCCTGCTCGCTCGTCGTCGCGTAGCCCCAGCCGAAGGTCTTGTCCAGGAACGCCCACAGGAACGCCAGCCCGGTGGCGATCCGCAGCACCGCGATGAGCCGCGCGGCGGTGGGAGTCATGACCGCGTCGTGCCCGGACGCGGATTCAGCGGCGTCGCGCGGGGGCACCTGCATCGCTTCGGTCAGTCCCGGTTGGTCCTTGATGGACATGGTGTCCGCCCTTCACTCGGATTCCGTTGAGATGCCCCGAGTGTGTTGGTCGCGGACTCGGCCGGTGAGGGGACAAAGTCCCGGGACGGCGGGCCTTTCGGTTGGTTCTGGAAAGCGCTTCTCGGCTGAGCGAGTGTGGAGTGAGAAGGACCTGGTCAGGCGCGCGAACCGGCTTCTGGCTGTGCTTCGTCATGCCGAGGAGGTCAGCGGCAATGTGGCCGCGACGTGCCGCTAAGGAATGGGAGGACTACTACAACTACCACCGACCCCACGCCGGCCTCGGCGGCCAAACCCCCTATGAGAGGCTGCTACAGAAGTCCCAAGCCCAGCCTGTCACCGGCCACTGTCAGTAGCACAGCTAGGCGGGCAGTTCGGCCGGGAGCTCGTCGCCGCCGTCGAGGGCGAAGCCGGTGACGAGTTCCGGGTCGATCCGGATCACCTCGGTCATCTCGCCCGCCACCCACGGGCGCGGCAGCGTCCGGAACCGGGTCAGCTCGCGAGCGCCGACGCGGCGCGCGTACCCGACCGCGATGACGCTCCACGCGATCCGGTCACCTTCGTGGATGAAGTCAGCCTCGTAGGCGACCACGGTGCCGACCGCGGACAGCAAAGCCGCGCCGGGATGGGTCCGGACGATGACGCATCCGTCGTGGAGCACGTGGTTCACCGGCCGGATGGTGGGCAGCGCCTGGTGGGTGAACACGACGCGGCCGACGCCCACACTGCCCAGCAGGTTCAGCGACTCGGCGCGGCCCAGTTCACGCGGGACCCTCGGCGAGGTCTGATCGATCACCCCGCCATCGTCGCCCCGGCTGCGCGCGGACTGACAGGGCCGAAGGTCACCGGATCGATCATCGGGGTGACAAGTGACGTTGGTCCCTGCCGGAGGTGACTTCCGCCGGTTCGCGGCGCCTTCGGTGGGGCCCTAGATTGGAAAGGTCATCTGCGGAAGGGGCCGTGCCGTGATCACCGTGTTCCTGGTCGACGACCACGAGGTCGTCCGCCGCGGCGTCGCCGAGCTGCTCGGCACCGACCCCGGCCTGGAGGTCGTCGGCGAAGCCACCACCGCCGCGCAGGCCATGGCCCGGATTCCGGCGCTCAAGCCCGACGTCGCGGTGCTCGACGTGCGCCTGCCGGACGGCAACGGCATCGAACTCTGCCGCGAGCTGCGCTCCCGGCTGCCCGAACTCAACGTCCT